>JBIKVO010000314.1:0-4123 GCA_044356795.1 Caulobacterales bacterium | reverse complement strand
GTATCTCTGCCTGCGCCAGCGGATACAGCCGGATCATGGCCATGCGGCCAGCAAGCGAGTCCGCAAGGGTCGGCAGCGCCAGGATGTTCGTCGACCCTGTCAGAAGGAAACGCCCCGGCCGTGGGTCCCGGTCCACACTTTCCTTGATTGACAGCATGAGTTCAGGAGCGCGCTGGATCTCGTCAATGATCACGCGGTCCAGACCACGGATAAAACCTGTCGGATCAGCACGCGCTGCGCTCAGAACCGCCGGATCGTCCAAAGTCAGGTAGCGGCGCCCGTCCTCTTCGAAGGTCCGCACCAGGGTCGACTTGCCAGCCTGCCGGGGCCCGGACACAAGCACGACGCGCGTGTCCGAAAGAGAGAGGGCGAGCTTTTCAGCGACCCGCCGCGGGATGAATGCGCCCGTCATTCTAAGTCCGTTCCGCTATGTGGGCATTCGTCTAAACGCAACTCCATTGCTGACCAAACATAACATAATCGCCGACCAAACGCAACTTAGGGGTTAGATGACGTGTCATATGATTGGGAATGATGGCCGTTTCTTTAGCCGCTGGCGGGGAGCTGCCTGACACCCCTGGGGACCGGGCCAGGTTCATCGGCTAGCTCGTCACAACCAGTAGGAGGGCGGGGCGGTAGACAAATGTTCATGATATGTTCTCAAGCGCCCGCCAAGCCGCAGTCATCTGGATCATGGAAGTCGGGCCTCCCTGCCGCCGGCTTCCGGTTGCCTTGGGCGCAGCTGAGCACCGGGTCCTGTTCTTTGTCCGCGCCGGCTCTTTACAATCGGTCACGCTGGAAAGCCGGGCGCCGCTTTTCCTGGCGATGCGTGTTGGGGTGTTCTGGCGGCGTGTCCGAAAGCCGGTTCCCACTCTTCCTGGCCGGCGCGAGAGGGTGGAGCTTATCGGGCGGGCGGGGGAAGGACGCCCCACAAGCGAAGCGCAGGCGCTGCGGGTTGCTGTGCGGCCTTCATAGCCCAGTACAACGCTTCCTGGATCCGCTAACGCTTCGGCTACAGAACGTCGGATCAGGCTGAGCGCGAAACCCGACTGGCGGCCTAAAACACACACCCCAGATACCAGCTTATATGGGCCGAAAAAGCTGTCCAACGAATGGGGTCCACCTCTATGTGATGGGCCGGCGCCGGCATTGCCTGAGATGCCAGTGCATCTTAATAAATCGTCAGATATGATTTGTTACATGCCCCTAATCGTCATATATAGATGATTGTTATGAGTTCGCCGAAGTCAAGATCAGCCCTGGCCCAGCTGGGGAGGGACCTACGGGACGCCCGCCTTCGCCGGCGCATGCCCGCCGCTGACCTTGCGGTTCGATCAGGCGTTTCAACGAGCACCATTGCGCGCCTCGAAAAGGGCGATCCTGGCGTCGCCGTGGGCACGCTGGCCGACGTTTTGGTGGCTTTAGGTCTGATTAAGCGATTGGGCGATCTCGTCGATATCCGCAACGATGAACTTGGCTTGGCTCTCGCAGCGGAGCAGGCGCCGCGCCGCGCCCGACGTCCCAAGGTGCAAAAAACCACACCGGGGACGTCGCGGAAGGGCGCCGGCGATATCGATCCTGATGGAGCGGCGTTCTAATGAGCGAGCAATCCGCACAGGTTGCGCTCGGCGAAGGCCTGACAGCAATAGGATTGCTGAAGTTTACCCGCACAGGGCCGCGTCAGTTCTCAACCTTCAGCTACGACCAAAGCTGGCGTAATGATCCGCGCGGTTTTGCGCTTGAGCCTAACCTCCCACTCGACGGTGGACCTTATCACGCGTCTGCTTCAGCGGGAGATGCGCGTGATTCTTTGGCCGGTGTGTTTATGGACGCGGCGCCCGATAGCTGGGGCCGTCGATTGCTTGAACGCGCTTATGGCAGGGGGCTTTCAGAATTCGACTATCTTACTCTGTCGGATGATCATTGTCGGCAAGGGGCGTTGAGGTTTCTCGATCCCAACGGAACGATCATTCGGGGCGCTTTGGCGAATTCGGCGCCGCGTCTGATCGATCTGGCATCGATCACCGCAATCGCCCGTGCATACGAGCAGGGCAAAGACATTTCCGATGACGATGTAAAGGCGCTCGCGGGCGCCGGGGGCTCTGGCGGTGCTCGGCCCAAAGCAAACGTGCAAGATGGCGCCTCGCTGTGGGTGGCGAAATTCACCTCAGCCCACGATCAACACCCTATTGAGCGTGTCGAAGTGGCGACGATCGCTTTGGCGAAAGCATGCGGCATACGCACGCCAGAGGCGCGCCTGGCGCTTTCGGAGTCTTCGTATCCCGTCGCTCTTATCCGCAGATTTGATCGACGAAATGGCGCCCGCATTCCATACATTTCGGCACGAACGGCTTTAGGCAAGGACGGCGGCGCGCTTGGATCTTATACAGAGATCGTCGACTTCATCCGCACGTCGGCAGCCGATCCCGCCGAGGATTTTCGTGAACTCTTTCGACGCGTGGTTTTCACGATCCTCGTTTCGAATAAAGATGATCACCTGAAGAACCATGGCTTTCTTTATGTCGGAGAAGGGCGTTGGCGCCTTTCCCCGATGTTCGACGTCAATCCTGCTCCCGATCGCGCGGCCCATCTGGAGACGGCGATCATAGAAGGGGGCCCGCATGATCGTTCGATAGCATTGGCGGTCGAGGCCGCGCCATTTTTCGAGATTTCAAATGACGACGCCCGATCTACCGTTCGTAGCATCGCCTGGAAGATCAGCAGTCAATGGCGCGCCGCTCTGCAGAACGCAGGTGTGAGCGGCAGTGCAGCCCGAAGCTATGAGCCGGCTTTCGTCCACGAGGAAATGGGCGTGGCCCTCGCGATGTGAGATGTCGCGGCGATGATCTTGGCGGC
This sequence comes from Caulobacterales bacterium, assembly GCA_044356795.1. Taxonomy (GTDB): domain Bacteria; phylum Pseudomonadota; class Alphaproteobacteria; order Caulobacterales; family Aquidulcibacteraceae; genus JBIKVO01. Next base: position 1,267 of record JBIKVO010000314.1, on the reverse strand, counting down.
GCGGGCGCGCAAGTGGTTGCGGATCTCGTTGGCGTCAGAGGCTGTCGTGAACCGGCCGGCGTCAAAATCGGCCCAACCGATGCGCGCCGCCTCGCGCAGCGCCGAAAGCTTGGGGGCGTCTTCAGCGTCGCGCTGTTCGCTGAGGCGCAATCCTTCGCGCAGCACTTCTCTGGCGTTGTGAGAGCGGCCGGTTTCGACACGCGCGTCGATAAGTTCCTCCTGACGCTCTGTCAGCACGACGTTGCGAGTGGACAAAGCGCGCACGGTTCGGTGATCCCTTGTGCGCGCCTCCAGCCAGCGCCTGATGACAGGCCACGCCCGCCAACTGGCTTTATCGCGCGAGCGCGGGATCTGGGGCTTATCAGGCAGGCGGGGGAAGAGCGCCCTACGATCAAAGCGCAGGCGCAGGCGCCGCGGGCTGCTGTGCGGCCTTCATAGCGCTGTACAACGCTTCCTGGGTCCGCCAACACTTCGGCAACAGAACCCCGGATCTGAGCGCGAAACCCGAATGAGCGCGAAACCCGACTGAGCGCGAAACCCGACTGAGCGCGAAACCCGACTGAGCGCGAAACCCGACTGGCGGCCTCAAACACACACCCGTGATACCAGATTATCTGGGCCGCAAATTATCTGGCCCGCAAAAGTGTCCGACCAAATGGGAACCAGTTCACGGCGCGAGGGGTGGAGTGAATCAGGCGGGCGAGGAAAGGCACTCCATAAGCGACAGCGAGAGCGCCCCGGCTATTACGCCCGCGAACAGCGCCGAGCAAAAACCAAAAATCGAACTTATCGGGCGGGCAGGAGAAAGGCGTCCCCACGCGCAGAGCAGCTGAGATCGGCGGCGCCTAAACCACATCCGGCATCAACCACCAGAATGAGACCGGCGCCCTTGAGAAAGGCTGCATCGGCTGGTTGACGAGTTTTAACGTATATACTAAAGGTATATAGGCGTTATGCTATTGGCGGAAGAGGTGTAGGATGGAGCGCGGATCGGTCTTCATGACGAACAAGACACAAGCGGTTCGTTTCCCGAAATCACTACGGCTGCCGGAGAGCGTCACGAGTGTCGACATTGAGCGCCGCGGCTTCAGCTGGATTATAACGCCCAGTCAACATGGTTGGGCAGCATGGTTTGACGGAAAAGGGGCCAGCTGCGATTTCATGGAGGAGCGTGAACAACCCGCTGATCAGGATCGCGCGGCATTGTGATGCTCCGGTACATGCTGGATACGAATATCCTGATTTGCACGATCAGGAGCAAGCCGGA
>JBIKVO010000313.1:0-4169 GCA_044356795.1 Caulobacterales bacterium | reverse complement strand
GTCCTTGACGCGCTGGATTCGGGCGCGGTGCGGATTGCCGAACCCGGGCCCGACAGCCAGTGGATTGTGCATCAATGGCTGAAGAAGGCGGTGCTGTTGTCGTTCCGGCTGAACGGCAATGTGGTGGTGGATCGGGGCGCGGGCGGCTATGACAAAGTGCCCCTCAAATGCGCCGGCTGGAGTGCGGCGCGCCACGCCGAGGCCGGCTTCCGCATGGCGCCGGGCGCGGTGGTGCGGCGCGGCGCCTTCATCGACAAGAACGTCGTGCTGATGCCCAGCTTTGTGAATATTGGCGCCCATATCGGCGAGGGCGCGATGATTGACACTTGGGCCACGGTCGGCAGCTGCGCACAAATCGGGCGCAATGTGCATATCTCCGGCGGCGCCGGCATTGGCGGCGTGTTGGAACCTCTGCAGGCCAATCCCGTGATCATCGAGGATGATTGCTTTATCGGGGCCCGTGCAGAAGTGGCCGAAGGCGTGATCGTGCGCCAGGGCGCGGTGTTGTCGATGGGGGTCTATCTGGGCGCGTCGACAAAAATCGTCGACCGCGAAACCGGCGAAATTTTCCGCGGCGAAGTGCCGGCTTATTGCGTGGTGGTGCCGGGAACGCTGGGCGGCGGGAACGGCGCGCCAGCCCTGTATTGCGCGGTGATCGTCAAACGCGTCGATGCGCAAACGCGCGCGAAAACCGCGATCAATGAACTGCTGCGCGATTGATCCAACTCACCGCTTCAAATCCGCCAGCGTAACGCCGGCCAGCGTTGCGATCTCGGCGCGCAAAGCACCAATACCAGCGCCTTTGTCTGCAGAGGTGGCGATGATCACCGGGTGGGCTGCGGGCTGTTTGGCGATCGCTGTTTGCGTCTGGCCAACCATCGCCTCCAGATCGGTGCGCGAGAGTTTGTCGGCCTTGGTCAAGATGATCTGATACACAACCGCGCTTTCCGTCAGCGTCTTCATCACGCCAAGGTCGGTGTCCTTCAGGCCGTGGCGGGCGTCGATCAGCAAAAACACGCGCATCAAACCGGGGCGGCCGCGCAAATAATCGCGCGTTAAGCCCGTCCAGCGTGCGATGTCCGCTTTCGGCGCCTTGGCGTAGCCATAGCCTGGCAAGTCGACCAAGCGCACACGCCCGCCGACATCGAAAAAGTTCAGCTCCCGCGTGCGGCCGGGCGCCCCCGAGGCGCGCGCCAACCCTTTGCGCCCGCACACCGCATTCACCAGCGACGATTTGCCGACATTGGAGCGCCCCGCGAACGCCACTTCCGTGCGATCGGCGGCGGGCAGATCGTCCATGCGCACAACACCACGCTCAAACGCAATCGGGCCGGCAAACAACAGCCGGCCCGCTTCATGCTGATCGTCGCTGTCGCTCACTTCGTCACCGGCGGGCCAGCCCCCGCCCTTGGAAAGCGTTTGGCGATGAATTTGTCGATCTCTGTTTCCACGCCTTCGCGGCGCATGATCACATATTGCTGAATGATCGACAGCACGTTTGACCATGTCCAATAAATCACCATGCCGGCGGCGAAAGTCGCGAACATGAAGGTGAACAGGATCGGCATCAGTTGGAAGATGCGCCGCTGGATGGGATCGGCGGCCTGTGGCGAAAGCATCGTCACGCCGGCCATCGAGATGCCGTACAGGATCGGCCAGACGCCCACTGCAAACAGCCACGCAATCCAGCCCGGCCATGTGTGCGGATCAAACGGCAATACACCAAACAGATTGGCCCATGCGGTGGGATCGGGCGCCGACAAATCCTGGATCCAGCCGAAGAACGGCGCATGGCGCAGATCGATCGTCACAAGCAGCACTTTGTAGAGCGCGTAAAAGATCGGAATCTGCAGCAGGATGGGCACGCAGCCCGCGACCGGATTGATCTTTTCGGTCTTGTACAGCTTGATCATTTCCTGCTGCAGGCGCGGTTTGTCGGCTCCATAGCGCTGCTGCAGATCCTGCATGAGGGGCTGCACTTTCTTCAGTTTCCCCATCGAGCGGAACGACTGATAGACCAACGGGAACATGGCGAGCTTCACTGCAACCGTGGTGAGCATGATCGCCACGCCCATATTGCCGATCCAGTCGCCAAACAGGTCGAGCAGGAAATAAAACGGCCGCGTCAGGAACCAGAAATTGCCCCAATCAACCGCTTTGTCGAAATCCACCGCGCCAAGCGATTTCTGATACGCCTGCAGCAGATCGACATCCTTGGCGCCGCCGAAAAACCGATTGGTCAGCGCGATGCGCTGGCGGGCCGGGATGTCTACCCGTTCGCCCAGATAGCTGGCGTCATAAATGAAGCGATCGCGGCCGCTTTGATCGGGCAGCGCGCGCATGAAAGCCTGCGTGCGTGTCTTTGGATCCATCAAGACCGCGGCCAGCCAGTATTTATCGGTGATCCCAACCCATCCCCCGGTGGACGTTTCCCCGTCTTTCAGATTTTCGGCCTCCTGGCCGCGGCCCTGTTCGGCGGGGGCATAATCGATTTCATAATGCCGGCCCTGGCCCTGATCATTCACAATCACGCCGGTGAAGCCTTCATGCAGCGTCATGAAGTTGAGCAGGCGCGGCTGCCCATGGCGGCGCACCGCGCCGAAATTGCGCAGGGCGCGCGGGGTGTCGCTATCATTGATCACGGTGTCGGTGACGGTGAAAACGAACTTTTCGTCCACCGTGATCAGGCGTTCGATCACCAGGCCATCGCCGGTTGCAAATCGCAGCGTGATCGGTGTTTGCGGCGTCAGCGTATCGCCTTGCGCCAGCGTCCAGGCGGTCGTGTCCGTGACGATCGGCACCTGGCCTGAAAAGTCGGTCCATCCAAATACGCCATAGGTTGCGACCTGCCCATTATCGGCGCTGCGCGAGCCCTCCGGCCCCAAAAATACCACTTCCGGGCTGTTGGGATCGATCTTCTGGCGATGATTCTTCAGCGACAAATCATCGATGCGCGCGCCCACCAGGCTGATGGAGCCGTCAATCTGGGGCGTATCGAACCGCACCCGCGGCGTTTGCGGCAGAATTTCGCTGCGATCGCGGAAGGTGGGCGGTGCAGCGGGCGCAGCGCCCATAGCCTGCTGGGCCTGCTGGGCCTGCTGGGCCTGTTGCGCCTTTTGAAACGCGTCGAAGCGCTGCTGCTGTTCGGTCAGCGGGCGCATATAGACGAAGTCCCAGGCAACGAAGATCAGCAATCCGATCACCATCGCAAGGATAAGGTTGCGGCTCGAGGCGCCGTCCGGGCCGGTGTCGCGGTTCAGCATGGCTCTTCGGTCTGTTGAGGGGAAGTGTCTTTTGCGCGGGATGGAGCAGCGCCAGCATCCAACTGCGCGGCGAGCCTTATCAGCGCGCTTTTCATATCGTCAAGCAAGGCGGGGAACGGGGCGTGTGTGATCGCCTCGCGGGCGATGAACACATAGCCGACGCCGGACCGTCCGTGAACCGGCGCGAGCAGCCGCGCGGCTTCTTTCATCCGTCGACGGGCGCGATTGCGAACCACAGCAATGCCGATTTTCTTGGTGGTGGTGAACCCGCAGGCCGGGGCCGCGGGCGGCGGATGGGCAAGGATGCGCGCCTGAACGACCAGGGTCGGGCGCACGGCCTTGAGGCCTTTGGCGATGAAGACATAATCCGCCCGGCGCGTCAGACGCCACAGGCCGGCTGCCTGTTTCAGCGTTGGGCCCGTTTGGGGGGGATGCGCTAGGCGCAGAGACGCTTGCGGCCCTTGGCGCGGCGACGCGACAACACTTTTCGGCCATTCTTGGTGGCCATGCGGGCGCGGAAACCGTGGCGGCGCTTGCGCACGAGTTTGCTCGGCTGGTACGTCCGTTTCACGGTCGTCGTCCTTAGTCATTACGGTCTGCAATAGAGCCGGCGCGGATACACGCGGGGGGCCTGTGCTGTCAAGCGCGCTTTGGCGCCAGAGCGGATGGATGAACCAGGTCCGGGTGCACGGCGTCCAATCTCCGGCACTAAGCGCCAGAGCGGCCGTCGCCTTCCTCGGCCAGCACGATCGCGGGATTTTCCGGGGCCAGGCTCTCAAACAGGCCGATAAAGGGGTGGTCCTGGCCTGGGGGGCCGCGCAGCGGAGCGCGCACGCGGGCGGCGATTTCGGCCCGCTCCACGGGCGTGATCGGTGTGGCGCGGATCGGGCGCCAGAAAGTGACAAG
>JBIKVO010000312.1:0-4172 GCA_044356795.1 Caulobacterales bacterium | reverse complement strand
CAGGCATCGGGAAATCATGTCTTTGGGCAATGGGCCACCCGCTCCCAACGGCGGGCAGCCCATCTGCGAGGATGGGAGACAATCTGATGAGCATCGTTCCGCCGAAGCCCGGCGTGAAACCCGCTGACGCCCGCTTTTCTTCGGGCCCCACGAAAAAACGCCCTGGATGGTCGCTGGCTGGATTGTCCGGCGCTGAACTTGGCCGGTCACACCGCTCCAAAGCGGGCAAGGCTAAGTTGAAAGAGGCGATCGATCGCACCCGCGCGGTGCTGCAGGTTCCTGCTGATTTCAAGATCGCGATTGTGCCGGCGTCCGATACGGGTGCGGTGGAAATGGCGATGTGGTCGATGCTGGGCCAGCGGCCGGTTGATGTGTTCGCCTGGGAGAGCTTTGGCGAAGAATGGGTGACGGATGCGACGGAGCAGCTGAAGCTGGTTGATTGCGTTATTCATGTCGCGCGGCCCTATGGGGCGCTGCCGGACTTTTCAAAAGCGCGCAAGGACGCAGACATTATCTTCACCCAGAATGGCACGACCAGCGGCGCCAAGATCGCCAATTTCGATTGGATTGCCGCAGATCGCGAAGGCGTGACGATCAATGACGCCACCAGTGCGGCGTTCGCGCAACCCATTGATTGGGCCAAGTGCGATGTACTGACCTATTCCTGGCAAAAGGTGCTGGGTGGGGAAGCCGCGCATGGCATGATTGTTTTGTCGCCGCGCGCAGTGGCGCGTTTAGAAGGCTACAGCCCGCCTTGGCCGCTGCCCAAAATCTTCCGCATGACAAAAAAGGGTAGGCTGGATGCGGACCTGTTTGAGGGGGCGACGATCAACACGCCGTCTTTACTCGCCACGGAAGATTATATCGACGCGTTGAAATGGGCCGAGGCGATTGGCGGATTGGAGGCCTTGCATGCGCGCGCCAATGCCAATGCCGGCATATTGGCGTCTTGGGTTGAAAAAACCCCCTGGATTGATTTTCTCAACGCTGATCCCGCCACGCGCAGCAATACGGGCGTGTGTTTGAAGGTTTCTGATTCGCGCGTGAGCGTCCTTGATCTGGCAGGTCAGGCGGCGTTTGCAAAAAAGCTTGCCGATCTGTTGGAGAAAGAGGGCGTGGCGCTGGATGCCGCGTCCTACCGCTCTGCCCCGCCGGGATTGCGCATCTGGTGCGGCGCGACGATTGAAAAAGCCGATGTGGAAGCACTCATCCCCTGGATCGAGTGGGCATTTGCTGTGTGTGTCGCGGAGCTTTAGCGCCGCTTGCCGCCTCCTCGATGAGAGGGGGAAGAAGGACCGCAGCCATGATCGCACTGCGCCTCGCGACGCACACAGATAATCCCTTGCTTGATGCCTGGGACGCCGAACCCGTCATTGCGGCTTCCGATCCGATTGATGATGGGGATTGGGCCCAGACGCTGGCCGAGGTCGGCCTCGAAAATCTCATGGCTGAATTGGACAGACGGCCGATTGGCTTCATCCAGATCATTGATTTGGGGCGTGACGCTGCGCGGTCCTGGGGACCGTCGCAACCAGGCTTCATGGCGATCGATATCTGGATCGGTGACGCCGACATGCGTGGTCATGGTCACGGCCGCGCGATGATGGCTTTGGCGATCAATCAATGTTCCTCAGATAGCGCGATCCACACGATTCTCATCGACCCTGTCGTTGCGAAGACAGACGCCATCGCCTTCTGCGCTGAGATGGGGTTCAGCCCACGCGAGACGCGTCGTTTCGGCGATGACGAATGCCTGATCATGCGGATCGAACATTCAGCAAAGGAGGCGGCGACTGCATCGTGAAACCAGCGCGACAATCGCCCTATGAGCTGAGGCAGGGTTTGGCCCCGTTTCGGATGGCGCCGTACTTGTGCACCGCGCGAAGGTGGAGATGGCTGCGATGGAACAAGCGCTGATTGTCGGCAAGTCCGCTGCAACTGTGCAGGTGGCGGCTGATGCGACGATCCTGCCGCACCGCCTTGCGGCTTTTGCGTGATGGGGATCGGTATGAAGCTGTCGAACAAGAGATGCAGATCAACCGGACGCTACGCTGGCGCTTGAGCGGGGATGGCGCCGGTCAACACGAATGACCCGCTACACACTGGATCGGATGGAGCCGTACATGCCCAAAGTTTTGATTTCTGACGAACTTTCCGAAGCCGCCATTGCGATCTTCAAGTCGCGCGGTGTGGATGTCGATTTTCAGCCCAAACTTGGCCCCGACGCTGCAAAGCTGAAAGAGATCATCGGCCAATATGATGGCCTTGCGATCCGCTCTGCAACAAAGGTGAAGCCGGATATCATCGCCGCCGCCACGCATTTGAAGGTGATTGGGCGTGCGGGCATCGGCGTCGACAATGTCGACATTCCCGCCGCGACGGCCAAGGGCATTGTGGTCATGAATACGCCATTTGGCAATGCGATCACGACGGCTGAACACGCTATTGCGCTGATGTTTGCCGCCGCGCGACAGATCGGCGCCGCTGATGTGTCCACGCAGGCGGGGAAGTGGGAGAAGAACCGCTTCAATGGTGTTGAGTTGTACGGCAAAACGCTGGGTGTGATCGGCTGTGGCAATATTGGTTCGCTGGTGGCGGAGCGGGCGCTTGGCCTGAAAATGAAAGTGGCGGCTTATGATCCATTCCTGTCGCCGGAACGGGCGTTGGAATTGGGCGTCGAGAAGGTGGATTTGGAAGACTTGCTCATGCGCGCCGATGTCATCACGCTGCATGTGCCCATGACCGAGAAGACCAAAAACATCCTGTCTTCGGAGAATCTCGCGAAAACCAAGAAGGGCGTTATGATAGTCAACGCCGCGCGTGGTGGGCTTGTGGATGAAGAAGCCCTGCGCGCCGCGCTGGACAGTGGGCATGTCTCCGCGGCGGCGTTTGATGTCTTCAGCGTGGAGCCGGCCAAAGAAAACGTGTTGTTCGGTGCACCGAATTTTACCGCGACGCCGCATTTGGGCGCCAGCACCACCGAAGCGCAGGAAAATGTTGCACTGCAAGTGGCCGAGCAGATGAGTGATTATCTCATCAGTGGGGCCGTCACCAATGCGCTGAACATGCCCAGCATCACCGCCGAAGAGGCGCCCAAATTGAAACCCTTTGCAGCACTTGCAGAAAAGCTGGGCGCCTTTGCCGGTCAGATTGCCGATGACGGCATTGATGCGGTGGATATCGAGTATGAGGGCGAAGTCGCAGCCCTGAACGTCAAGCCTTTGACGTCTGCGGCCTTGGCGGGGTTGCTGCGTCCGTTGCTGCAGGATGTGAATATGGTGTCGGCGCCGGCCTTGCTGAAAGAGCGTGGGGTTCCACTTGCGGAAACCAAGCGCGAAGCGTCGCCAACCTATGACAGCGTCATCCGCATCAAAGTGAGAACCGGCGGTGGTTGGCGGACAGTGGCTGGCAGCGTGATCGCTGGAACGGCCAGAATTATTGAAGTCAAGGGCATGGCCCTTGATGCGCCGTTTTCGCCTACGATTGTGTATGTCAACAACCTCGACAAGCCGGGCTTTATTGGCGCGTTCGCCACCATTCTCGGCGAGGCTGGCGTCAACATCGCCACGTTCCATCTGGGGCGCACCGCGGCGGGTGAAGAGGCGATTGCTTTGGTCGGCGTCGATGAGGCGATTGATGAGTCTGTCCGCGGGCGGATCGCTGCTTTGGCGCAGGTCAAATATGTCAAAGTATTGCGCTTCTAGGGCGCTTTCCGATCGAGTGGGACCGGTGGATCGTTAGAAGACGCGCTCAATCAAAAGTTTGCGCATTCCGATCCGATTGCAATCGAATCGGATAGTGCCCTGGCAGGCCTTTGACGACGGCCAGAAGGTCGCGACGTGCAAACCTGCCGCGGACATGGACGACGCGGTTAGCGGTCGCCAGGACGTCATCAACAGCGTGTTGGGTCAACCGCGTGTTGGGTCAACCGCGTGCTGGGTCAACCGCGTGCGGGGTCAACCGCGTGCGGGGTCAACCGCGTGCTGGGCCCGTCTGTGGCGGTATCGGCTGTGATCGCAGACTTTACTTCACCGGTCAGAAACCCGTAGCGTGGCTTGGGGATTTGTCATGAATTTGAGGGGAGCGTGCAGATGAAGTCTTGCCAGATTTGGGCGACCGCCGGTGCGGCAGCAGTGTCCAGCTGTCTTGCCGCGCCTGCTTGCCGCGCCGCT
>JBIKVO010000311.1:0-4173 GCA_044356795.1 Caulobacterales bacterium | reverse complement strand
CCAGCTGAATTGAGCCAACTGAATTGAGCGGCCCCGCCGCCAAACGCTGAAGCAGGCTCAATGTGCGCCCGCCCTACCAGCGCACCGCTTTGCGCATCTGATAGCGCAGCGCAATCGCCGCGCCGTTCAGCGCCAGCGTCAACAGCAGCAATACAATCCCGGCCGCTGCGGCATTCTGCAGGAACGCCTCATCGGGACGTTGCGTCCAGTTGAACATCTGCATCGGCAGCACCGTCATTTTCTCGTCGAGCCATCCGCCAACGCCAAACGGTTGCCAACTCGCCGCCACATCGGCGGCGGTGTAGGTCATCAGGACGCCGTCCTGGTTGTAATAGGGTTGGCCGATCTCGTTGGGACCCAGGAACGGCAGCATCGCGCTGTAGGTGGGCAGACCGATCACAATCAGCGGCGCGGTTTCACCCAAAGCGCGCGACACGCCGATGATCACACCGGTGACAATCCCCGACGAGGCATAAGGCAAGACGTGATCTTTGGTGGCCATCCATTTCGTGGCGCCAACAGACATCGCCGCATCGCGAATTCCCTGCGGCACCGATCGCACCGCTTCACGGGTGGCCACAATAATCACCGGCAAAATCAGCATCGCCAGCGTCATGCCGCCAACCAGGATCGTGTTGCCCATCTGCAGCGACTGCACCAACAGTCCCAGCGCCAACAGTCCGTAGATAATCGACGGCACGCCGGCGAGATTATTGACGGTGAGTTCAAGGCCGCTGGTGAAGGCGTTGCGCGGGGCATATTCCTCCAGATAAAGGCCGGCCGCGACGCCCAGCGGAATGGCGATCAGCGCGGTGGTCAGCACCATCAGCAACGAACCGATCAGCCCCACCACAATCCCCGCAGTTGCCGCCTCTGATGACGCTGGCGTGGACACAAACACCCACGCCGACATCACATCGCCATTGGCGAACAGACGCGGCGCGCCATCGCGCATCAGCTCAAACACCAGGATGCCAAGCACGCCAAGCCCGAGAACCGTGGCGAACACGCCCCAGATCACGAAGGTGGTGTCGAGGGCTTTGCGCAAGGGCACATTGGCGACGCTGAACACAAGGTCCGGCCCGGAAGACGACGCGGGAGCGGGGCTCATCAGTATTTCTCCCGCAAGGCGCGCTGCAGTGCGAACGCAATGATGTTGAACAACAGCGTCAAGACCATCAGCGCCAGGCCCGCCGCAAAGATCGAATAATAGTCCAGCGTGCCATGTTGGATATCGCCCTTGGCGACCTGGGCGATAAAGGCGGTGATCGTGGCGGCGCTTTCGGTGGGATCGAAGGTGAGGTTCGGCTTCTGCCCGCCCGCGATCGCAACCACCATGGTTTCGCCCACCGCCCGCGACATGCCCAGCACGAAGGCGCCGGCAATCCCGGAGGTGGCCGCCGGCGCCACAACACTGAACGCCGTTTCAAGCCGCGTGGCGCCGAGCGCAAAGCTGCCTTCGCGCAGGCTGTTGGGCACCGCCCGCATCGCATCTTCTGACAGCGAGGCGATGTAGGGCACGATCAGCACGCCGATCACGAGCCCCGCCGACAGGATATTGAAGGTTGGCAGATCGGGGATGAATGTGCGCAGAAAGGGCGTTACCACCAGCAGCGCGAAATAGCCGAAGATGATGGTCGGCACCCCAGCCAAAAGCTCCAACACGGGCTTGATGATTTCGCGCGCCCGCGGGCTTGCAAATTCCGAGAGATAAATCGCCACCATCAGGCCCATCGGCACCGCCACCGCCAGCGCCACAAGGGTGGCCAGCAATGTGCCGCACAGCAGCGGGGCAATACCGTAGCGCGGCTCGGCAAACAGCGGCGCCCACACCGTGTCGGTGACAAACTTGGCGACCGGGACCTGCGCAAAAAAGCGCAGCGATTCCGAGACCAGCACATAGACGATGCAAACCGTGATCAAGATCGCCGCGGCCGCCGCCGCAAACAGCAAGCCTTCGATCACGCGCTCGCCGATAAGCACGCGTTTGCGGGTGAAATCGCGGGGTATAGGCTGGTCCATTCAGCGCAATCCAGATCGCAAGCGGCTACAGAGACTTTGTTGGTGTTGCCGACTGGGCGTCGGAGCGCGACGGATCGGGCGGCGCATCCAGCAACGGACGCGACAACACCTCTTCGATATCGCCGGCGACATCCTGCACGCCGCCAAAGGCTGTGCCGGTCATGCGCCGCGCGACCCGGTCCTTGCCGATGTCATAGGCCCGCGCCGACAGCGGCACAAAGCCGACATGGGCGGCAAGCGCAGGGGCGTTTTCGAGATAGAAGTTCACGAACGCCGCCACCGGCGGCTTATCCAGCGCCTCCGCGCTGACATAAATGAAAAGCGGCCGCGCCAGTGGCCGGTATTGGCCGGACTGTACCGTCTCTGCGGTCGGGTACACCGCGGGGCCGCCCTTGTAGGACACCGCCAGCGCGCGAACGCGGGTTTTGTTGGCGGTGTAATAGCTCATTCCGAAATAACCGAGCCCGCCGCGATCCGACGTAATCCCCTGCACCAGCACATTATCATCTTCAGAGGGGGTGTAATCGGTGCGCGACGCCTTCGCTTTGCCGACAATCGCTTCGGTGAAATAATCAAACGTGCCGCTGGCGGTGCCCGGGCCATAGAGTCCGATGGATTGATCGGGGAAGGATGGGTCAACCTGGCGCCAATTGGTGATCGGCTGCCAGGCCGCGTCCTCTGCCGCCGTCAGGCAGGCGCCGGTCTTTTTCGGTTGGCCATCCGGGCCGAAATCTTCAGCTTTGCACAAGGGCGGCTTCGGCGCCCAAATCCGCTTGAGTTGCTCAACCGTGATTGCTTGCAGCGGATTGTCCGGGTGGACAATCACGCTCAATGCGTCAAACGCGATCGGCAATTCGATGAAGCGGACGCCAGTCCTGGCGCAGGCGTTCATCTCGCCCCGCAAAATCGGCCGCGAAGCGCCCACCACCTGCACCTCGCCGCGGCAGAACTTTTTGAAGCCGCCGCCAGTGCCGGACTCTGACACATTGACAATCAGGCGCGCGGCCTGCGATTGGCCGTAGCGATCGGCCGCCACTTCCGAAATCGGGAATACGGTGGACGACCCGTCCACCCGGACTTCAAAAGTCTGATTGCAGCCGGCGAGCGCAACGGCGCCCAGCACCGCGACAGCCGTGCGCCGCAACAGCGCTGCGCACCCCGCGGCAAAGCCGACAGGCGACAGACGAACCATATCTTGTCTCCAGGCGCAGCGGCGCGCGGGCGCCGACGGTCCACCAGCCCATATGAAACTTGTGCGACACTTATATTGCGCCCGCTGCAAGAGAAGGCGCCTTCCGCGGGTCCCGCCCAGCGCGTTTTCGGACCGAGTGGCCTGCGGTCGGTCGACAGAAAACGCGCTCAACCAGACGCCTGCGCGCTTGTCCTGAGCGGACGACCGGTTTCCACCCCGGATCAAGTCCGGGGCAGGCTTGGCCTGAAAGCGCGCTGAGGCCGGCCTCTGCGGGAAACCAGCCTACCGCCGTGGCGGGGTGCAGCGAACATCCCCGCTGACGGGCGTCACGGTTTCCCATCCTCCTGGGGCGCGAAACACGATTACGCCGCCGCGGATGATAGGATAGGCCGCCCCCGCTGGCGCCGGCGACAATGACAGACGGACCGACGCGCTCATCGTATCCCCTTGAAAACGTTGCTCCGGCAGCACCGCGAGACCGCCCGGCGGCGGCTGTGCGGCATCACCCCCAGACCGCCCCGTCTGCGGCACCTGGGTGAGCTGCCGATTCACCCGGACATAGAGGCTGGCGGGCTCGCCACCGATGATGGCGATCAAGTCGCGATCGCGCCGCTCCGCCGATCGGCTCCACAAAAACAGGCCGCACCGCCCGGGCGCCAGCGATTGCTCGCCCAAGGGTTCAAGGCCGATCGGGGCGGCCGCGCGATTGGCGCCGGTCTGGGCGAGGGCGGGGGCCGCCAACACCACACAGGCCGCCGCCAGCGCGACGAGGGCGATCCCGAGCCGTCCGGACACGATCGGCTCGGGATCAGGTGCTTGAGAGCCAATACATGGCGCGCTTTCCGGGCGGCCGACCGGCGTCCACGCGGCCTGAAGGCGCGCTAAAGCAACCCCGAGCCGATCCTGCGCGATCGGCTCGGGATCAGGTGCTTGAGAGCCAATACATGGCGCGCTTTCCG
>JBIKVO010000025.1:0-14508 GCA_044356795.1 Caulobacterales bacterium | reverse complement strand
GAGGGTTTGGGGGCCTTCGGGGAGGGCGGGCGGCGGGTTTTCGGCCCAAGGGGGCCTATGTCCGCATATGGTCGACGATGCGGGTATGGCCGTCGGTGGCGGCCACCAGGCGGCGCTCGCGTCCGGGCCAGGTGATCAGGTCCACGATGAAGCGATGGCTGTCGGGGGCGTCGATCAGCAGCGACTCCGGCTCATAGCGCAGCCATGCCAGCGGCGCGTCCGGCCCCGCCGCCGCCCCTGCCGCCTCCATCGCGCTGGCGATCGCGGCGCGCTTTTCACGGGGGGGATATTGATAAAACACCGAATGGAACACCACCGTCACCGCGCCGGGCGCGCGGTCGGCAAGGCGCGCGCTCAACCAATCGGCGGCGTCCGCCGCCTCCACCCGCACGCCCGCCGCCCGCGCCGCCGCCACCGCCCCATCCAGGCGGGCCAGGCGCTCCGGCTGATCGGGCCACACATAGGCCTTCAAACGCGCGCGGCTGATCGGGTCCTCCAGATCAATCGGGCGCAGATCGCAGGCCCGGCGCGCACGCACCACGGGGTGCTGCTCGATATGCGGGGGGCCGCCGCGCCAATCGGTGTCGATCACGGGGCCATTGGCGGGCCCCCAGCGCCAGCCGCTTGTTTCATAATGAAAGCGATCCCACACTTGGTTCAGCCCGGCGCTGGCCCCCAATTCCAGAAGATCGAGCGGCAACTGAAACCGCGCCGCCAAATGCAGAAAACCCGGCAACAGCGCGATGGCGCGGCGGGCCTCGTTGGTTTGTGGGGCGCTGTCCATGAACGCGCGCACGAACGCGCCGTCGCGCTGCAGGAAGGCCTGTGCGAAGGGCCACACAGTTTGCATGCGCCAATGCGGATTGGCCTGCGGATACACCGCGGTGAGCCCCGGATCGCGATGCGTCAATACCGCAAAGTGCAGCGCGCCGGCGATCCGCAAAGACACCGCCTCCGCGCGCGGATTACCCGGCCAGTCGCCGACCAGCGTCGCGACAACGCCATCCTGGGCGATGTCGTCGGCCATGGCGTCAATCAGCGCCGCTGTAAACGGCGATCCCAAGGCGCGACAAAACCCCGCCTGTTCGCGGAAATGGTCGAGGAGGCGGTCGCGTCCGCTCACACCCGCTCCACGGCGAGGGCTGTTGCTTCACCGCCGCCGATGCACAGGCTTGCGACGCCGCGGGCAAGGCCGCGCCGTTCCAGCGCGGCGATCAGCGTCACCAGGATGCGTGCGCCCGAGGCCCCGATCGGATGGCCCAGGGCGCAGGCGCCGCCATGCACATTCAGCGCCGCGCGCGCAATGCCGAGCTCCTGCATGGCGATCATCGGCACCACGGCGAAGGCTTCGTTCACCTCCCAGAGATCGACATCGGCGACGCCCCAGCCGGCGCGGTCCAACACTTTGCGCATCGCCGGGACGGGCGCGGTGGTGAAGTATTGCGGTTCATGCGCGTGGGCGGCGGATGCAACGATGCGGGCCAGGATTTTGGCGCCGCTTGCCTTGGCTTGACTGTCCTTCATCAGCACCAGGGCCGCCGCGCCATCCGAAATCGCCGACGCGTTCGCCGCCGTCACCGTACCGTCGGTGGTGAATGCGGGCTTCAGGGATGGGATTTTTTCCGGCTTTGCCTTGCGCGGCAATTCGTCGGTTTCGGTGCGGATCGTCTGGCCTTTTTGCAGGGTTTCCAGCACCGCGGTTTCGCGCTGGAACGCGCCGGAGGCGGCCGCTTCCTGCGCGCGCTTGAGGGTTTCGAGGGCGTATTCGTCCTGCGCTTGGCGGGTCAGCTGGGCCTCCTTGGCGATGCGATCGGCATAGACGCCCATCGCGAGGCCCTCATAAGCGTCCTCCAGGCCGTCGAGCGCCATATGATCATAGACCTTGTCATGGCCGTATTTGGCGCCGGCGCGCATCTTCGACAGCAGGAAGGGTGCGCTCGACATGCTTTCCATGCCGCCGGCCACCGCGACGCCGATTTCGCCGGATGCAATCAGCGCGCGCGCGGCAATCACCGCCTGCATGCCGGAGCCGCACATCTTGTTCAGGGTGGTGGCCTGCGTCGCATTCGACAGGCCCGCCGTGAGCGCGGCCTGGCGCGCGGGGGCCTGGCCTTGGCCGGCGCTCAACACGCAGCCCATCAAGACCTGCTCCACCCCGTCTTCGGCAAGGCCTGCCTCCTTGACCGCCTGGCGAATGGCGACGGCGCCAAGTTCAGGCGCGGAAAAGCCGGCAAGCTCCCCCAGAAGGCCGCCCATTGGCGTGCGCGCCATGCCGACAATGACTACGGGATCAGCGGTGGACATGGACATCTCCTTTTGTCACGCAGTGTGGGGTCCTATTCTTGCGGGGCCTTTGCTCACGCAGTGCAAGCGAGGCTGCGGCTTGCTCCGGTCCTGCGGTCCCGCGCCGCCAGCGTCAAGGCCCGCCTCTTTCAAACCCGCGTGCAGGTGTCTACACCCAAGCGCACAGAATAGGGAGAAACGCCGTGGCCGCAGCCGAACCCAGCGCACAGGAAACCTTCTCCGGCACCAAGCCGGTGGAAGAACGCCACCGCATCGATGAGGCCAATCTGTTGGCCTGGCTCTTGACGCATGTTGAAGGCTTTGCCGGTCCGCTGGAGGTGCGCCAGTTCAAGGGCGGCCAGTCCAATCCCACCTATCAGCTTGTCACGCCGGACAAAAACTATGTGCTGCGCCGCAAGCCGCCGGGAAAGCTCTTGCCGAGCGCGCATGCGGTGGACCGCGAGTTCAAGGTGATCCGTGCGCTGTATCCCACCGGCTTTCCGGTGGCGCGGCCCTATGGTCTGTGTACGGATGAAAGCGTGATCGGCACGATGTTTTACGTCATGGATCATGTGGAAGGCCGCATCCTGTGGGATGGCGCGCTGCCGGATTATCAAGCTGCCGAACGACGCGCCATCTATGAGGCGAAAATCAAAACCCTGGCGCAGTTGCATAATACGGATGTGGCAGCGGTCGGCTTGAGTGATTTCGGCAAGCCGGGCAATTATTTCGCCCGCCAGATCGATCGCTGGACCAAGCAATATCTGGCCAGCGTCACGCAGGACATTCCAGCGATGGACAGCCTGATCGAATGGCTGCCCCGCACCGTGCCGGCCGATGATCAAACCGCGATCGTCCACGGTGATTATCGCCTCGACAATATGATCCTGCATCCAACAGAACCGCGCGTGATTGCAGTGTTGGATTGGGAATTGTCGACACTGGGCAATCCGCTGGCGGATTTCACCTATCTATTGATGAACTGGGCGATGCCAAGTGCGCAGCGCGGCGGCCTTGCCGAGCTTGACCTGAAAAGCCACGGCATCCCTTCGGTTGAAGAAACGATTGCGCTTTATTGCCGGCACACCGGGCGCGCCGGCATTCCTGAAACCGATTGGTACTTTGCGTATAATCTGTTCCGGCTGGCTGCGATCTGCCAGGGAATCGCCGGGCGGGTGCGCGACGGCACGGCGGCCAGCCCGCAGGCGGTGTTGATGGGCGAGCGCGTGCCGATGCTGGCCGCCGGCGCGATGGGCTTTGCGCAAAAGGCGGGGCTGGCGGGGTAATGTGGGCGGTATCGGACCGTTCGGCTTGACAGTCCTTCCAAACGCGGTGCGCAGCAGCGCGATTTGAAAACCAGGGTTAGGGCCCAGGGTTAGGGCCCAGGGTTGCGGCAAAGACTGGTCCTGAATGCCTTTGCGGCGCAAAGGCTTCAGGATGATTGCGGGCGCTGCTCGCCGCCGCCGCCTTTCATCAAGTCTCGTCCGCATACGGATTTTTACCAGCCTTCACGATCAGGCGGATTGGCACGCCGGGCATGTTAAACGCCTCGCGGATGCCATTAATCAAATATCGGCGATAATGCTCCGGCATTTCGGCGGCGCGCGAAGACATCAATACAAAGGTTGGCGGGCGTGCTTTGACTTGCGCGATATATTTGGGCTTGATGCGGCGGCCGTCGACGGCGGGCGGGGGGTGCTTTTCAATGGCGTGGCGCATCCAGCGATTCAGATCGGGGGTTTTGATCCGCGCATTCCAATCCTCATGCGCGGTTTGCACCGCTTCCATAAAGGCGTCCAACCCATAGGACGTGAACGCCGAAACCCGCACGATCGGCGCCCCGCGCGCCTGCGGCAACGCCTCCAGCGCACGCTCTTTCAGTTCTTTGAAACGGGCCGGCGCATCTTCGGCCTGGTCCCATTTCGCCAGCACAAAAATCAGCGCCCGGCCTTCGCGCAAAATCAAATCGGCGATCGACAGATCCTGTTTTTCAAACGCTTCTTTTTCATCCATCACCAGCGCGCAGACTTCGGCAAAGCGAATGGCGCGGATCGTGTCGGCGACGGAGAGATGCTCCAGCGCGCCGTCCACGCGCGCTTTTTTGCGCATGCCGGCGGTATCGACGAGACGAAAAGCCTTGCCGCGCCACTTGAAATCAATCGCGATCGAGTCGCGCGTGATGCCCGCTTCTGGCCCCGTCAGCACGCGATCGGCGCCGATCAGCGCATTGATCAGGGTTGATTTGCCCGCATTCGGGCGCCCCACCACCGCCAGCATCAAAGGCTTCACGCCGCCGGTTTCTTCCGCCGCGGGCGGTGCAGCGTGTGGGGCCAAGGCTGCAAACAGATCGCTCATCCCTTCGCCATGTTCGCCCGAGACCGGGATCGGATCGCCAAAGCCCAGCGCATAGGCCTCCAGCACGCCGGCGTCGGCGGCTTTGCCTTCGGCCTTGTTGGCGGCCAGCACGACCGGCTTGCCGGAGCGGCGCAGCAGATCGGCAAAGCGTTCATCCAGCGGCGTCACACCCACCCGCGCATCGATCAAAAACAGCGCAATATCGGCGTCGGCGATTGCGGCCTCGGTCTGGGCGCGCATGCGGGCTTCCAGGCTTTCGTCGGCGATGTCCTCGAAGCCGGCGGTGTCGATCAGCGACAGGTCAAGGTCGCCGAGGCGGCCGGCCGCTTCCTTCCGGTCGCGGGTGACGCCGGGCAGATCATGAACAATGGCGAGCTTCTTGCCGGCGAGCCTGTTGAACAGGGTCGATTTACCGACATTGGGCCGGCCGACGATGGCGACTTTCAAGGACATGCGCCAGCTGTAGCGCAAGCCCGGCCCGCCCGCGAGGGGGCGTTCACCTTAGCGCAGCGCCACCAGGCTGCCATCGTCTTGCAGCACATACACCGCGCCACCCGCCGCCACCGGCGGGATAAACACCTTGCCGCCGATGCGCACCGTGCGTTCGGTGTCTCCGGTCGCGGGGTCCACGATCGCCACATCGCCCTCACTGGAGGCCAGGATCAGCTTCGATGCGGCCATCACCGGGCCAGTCCAGGCGATGCGGCCGGTGCGGGCGTTTTCGTCCTGGAAGCGGCGCAGCTGGCGCACCCATTTGATCGCCCCGGTGGTATTATTGATCGCCACCAGATCGCTGTCGACGCTGACCGCAAACAGCGCATCGCCGATCACCAGCGGCGTCTGTGTCGAGGCAAAGCCGCGGGCCCAGGCGCGCTGGCCGGTGCGCCGGTCAATCGCGGCCAGAATGCCGGAATGGGAGGCGGCAAACACAAACCCGTCCTTGATCACCGGGCGCCCGGCGATGTCATTGATCGCCGACAGGGAGGTGAGCCGGCCCGCACGGGTCAAGGCATCGTCCCAGATGCGCCGGCCATTGGGGGCCAAAAGGCCAAACAGCTGGCCGGATGCAAACGGCGCCACCACCAGATCGCCATCCACTGCCGGGCTCGAGGCCGACAGGATCCGTGCGGGCTCGGCGATCGCCTGATAATTCCACTGGATCGCGCCGGTGGCGGCGTCCACCGCCACCAGTTCGCTTTCATTGGTCACCGCGAACACCCGGCCGCCGGCCACCGTCGGGGCGGCGTGGAAGCCGACACGGGCCTGTGCGCGCCAGATCTCACGCCCGCTCGCCGCATCAAGGGCGGCCATATAGCCAAGGCCCGACGTCACATAGAGCCGGCCGTCGGCGAAGGCCAAACCACCGCCGATCCCCTGGCGATCCGGTCCCTCCTTCGGGCGCAGATTCACCCCCCACACCCGGCGCCCGTCGCGGGCGTCCAGCGCCGTCACACCCTGATCGGCGTCCAGCGCATAGATGCGGCCGTCGGCGACCACCGGCGGCGCCGTCAGGCGCAGGGTATCGGTGGATCCGGCGCCGATATCGCGCCGCCAGGCGATGGCGAATTGGCCAGACGCCTGCATATTGGTGGGCGCATTGCTGGCCGGGCCGCCGGGCTGGGTCCAATCGGCGACCGCAGACGGGGGCGGCAGATTAAAGCCGACATTGGCGAGGGCGGGATCGGCGGCGAGCTTTTGTTCAAACGCCAGGATCGTGATCCGGCCTTCCCGCGGCTCGGTGGATTTGGCCGGCTCGCTGCCGAACGGCCATAGATTGACCCCGCCCGTGGAGGAGCAGGCCGACAGCGCGGCTGCGGCGATCGCCACCAAAGCGATGGGGGGCTTGGCGCTCATTTCTTCTCTCCGGAGGCTGGTGCGGTCGCGGGCGCGGGGGCGGGCGACGCCGACGGGGCAGCCGGCGGCGGGGTTGTAGCGGATTCGGCGGCCATCGGGCGCAACACGCTAAGCAGGCCCTCGGCCCAGTTTTTCAGGCTGAACGCATTGGGCGGCAGGCGCTCATCGGCGGCGGGCAATTGTACCGTGAGATCATCGATCGCGGCGGTCAGGGCGGTCAGCTGTTCGATGGCGAGTGCGGTATTGCCGGCCTCGGCGGCTTCCACCGCCAACAATTGCCGGGCGAGCAGGGCGTAGGAGCCTTCGGCGGCGATGATCGGCTGCAGGCGGGCCTGGATTGCATCGAGCCCTTCCAGATCGGCGGCGAGATAGGCCGCGCGCAACTCCAGACTGCGCTTGAACCCTTGATCCTGCGCCAGGCGGGCGGCCTCGTCAAAGGCGGTCAAGGCGCTTTGCAGGTCGCCTGCCTCCTGCAGCAACGCGGCCCGTTCAATCAAAGCGGCGCTGCGATAGGCGCCAGCCCCCGTCTCGGACAGGGCGGTGAACTGCGTTTTTGCCGCGGTCTTGTCGGCGTCCAATGCGCGTTGGGCGGCGAAATAGGCCTGGCTGGACGCGGCGGTCTGCCCCGTCGACAGGGTCTGCGCCACTTCCCAGCCGGCCACGCCCAGAATGACCGCGCCGACGCCGCCGCCGATCCACAGCCCCCACTTCTTCCAGAATTTGGCCCATCGCTCGCGGCGGACTTCCTCTTCCACCTGCTCGACGAATGTTTCTGTATCCCGATCGGTCACGCGGACATTTCCCTTGTCATGCCAATTGGCGGCTTAGCTGTCGCCGGCCTGATCGGCAACGCGGCTCTTGCCGAGCGCATAAGTCTCTGCAGCGCCTGGAAACCGCCGGGCTTTCACATCGGCCGCATAGCCCGCCGCCGCTTCGCTCACCGCTTGGCGCAGATCGGCGTAGCGGCGAACGAATTTCGGCGTCCACTCAAACAGACCCAACATGTCATCGGTGACGAGAATTTGTCCGTCACAGGCCGCCGAGGCGCCGATGCCGATGGTGGGAACCTCCACCATCTTGGTGATTTCGCCGGCGAGGTCTTCAGCGACCCCTTCCACCACAATGCAAAACGCCCCGGCGTCTGCGGTCAAGCGGGCCTCTTCCAACACGCGTTCGCGCTCGCTGGCGTTGCGGCCCTTGGCCTTGAAGCCGCCGTCCACATTGATCGCCTGGGGCCGCAAGCCGACATGCCCCATCACCGGGATGCCGCGGCGCACAAGATATTCCACGATGCGCGCCACCTCCGGCCCGCTTTCCACCTTCACGGCCTGACAGCCGGTTTCCTTCATCACCCGGGCGGCGTTGGCATAAGCGGTTTCGGGGCCGGCCTCGTAGCTGCCAAACGGCATATCCACCACCACCATGGCGCGATGGGCGGCGCGCATCACCGCTTGGCCATGCAGGATCATCATCTCCAGCGTCACGCCCACGGTGGTCGGCAGGCCATGCACCACCATGCCCACCGAATCGCCCACCAGCAGCAGATCGCAGTGCGGGTCGAGCAGCGCCGCCATCGGCGCGGTATAAGCGGTGAGGCACACCACCGGCTCCTTGCCCTTGCGGGCCATGATATCCGGCGCGGCGAGCCGCTTCGTGAGAGTGACCTTCGACATTCAGAAAAGCGCTTAGAGCAAGTTCGCTCCGTGCGCCACCGGCAGCATCATCTTCAGGCCGTACGCAACCTTGACTGGCCCATCCGCCGGCCGAAATCCCGCGCCGGCGCTTCGATCAGGCGGTAGGTGATCACCGAGGCGATGATCACGATCGCCCCATAGGCCAGCACCAGCAGGTCGCCTTTCCAGGTCGCAAGAACCACCTCCGCCGTGCCGCCATCGATGGCCCCCGGCATCCGCGCCGCGACCTCCTTCATCACCAGCGCAACCAGGAAATGCACCAGATAGATGGAGTAGGAGATGGCGCCCAGGCCCACCAGCCAGGGATGCGACAACCACCGCGCCGGCGCCCCCGACGGCGCCGCCGCCAGCGCCAGGATTGGCGCGATGAACACCAGCGGCGCGATCAGGGTGATCGGGCTGTTGATGCCAAAGCAGATGATGAAGGCCAAGGCGGCCGCCAGGGCCGCCGCCTGAACCCCGCCGGCAAGGCCCGGCTTGTCGGCTAGCGCGTCGCGCGCCCAAGCCAGCGCCATCTGCGCCAGCGCCCCCATCGCAAAGCCGTACAAGGCCCGCCAGATCCCCGCATCCGCGGTCGAAAACAGGCTGTCATTGGGCGAAATCGCCAGCAGCAGCGCCAGGCCCAAAACCGCCAGCGCCGCAAACGTCATAGCCCGGGCGGTCCGCCATAGCGGGCTGATCGCCACCAGCGCAAACACAAGATATGCAAACGCCTCCGCCGAGATGCTCCAGCTTGGGCCGTTGAAGCCGGTGGTCGGCGTCACGCCCGTTGCATGCAGCAGCATCAGATGCGCCAGCAGCTGTTGCACGAACGGTTCGTTGCTGGCGGTGAAGCCGCTCTCCTGCGGCCCGCGCCCCAGCACAAACACAAACACCAGATGCAGGCCCACAAAGCCCGCCAAGGTCGCCAGATGCAGCGGATACAGGCGGAAAAAGCGGCGCATCGCAAAGCGGCCGGCCGCCTCCGGCGTTTGCAGGCCGGCCTGATAGGTGTGGGCGATCACAAAGCCGGACAGCACGAAAAACAGGTCGACGAACAGCCAGCTGTTGAGCGCAAGGCCGCTGTCTTTCAGGCTGTGGCTCCACTGCACATGGAACAGGGTGACGCCCAAAGCGGCGATGCCGCGCAGGGATTCAAGGGCGGGGAAGAAGTCCCGGTCGCCATGGGGCTGGGTGGGTGGCATTGTCTCGCCTTGGATCAGTTGCGCTTCGCGTGCGAGGCGACGTGCATGCACCATGCCGGGCAATGCATGCAGGGCGCATCATAGCGCCGGGGCGCTGACAGATTGATAAAGGGCGCCCGCTTCAGCCAGTCCGGTTATCGAAACGCCGAAAACAGGGCCAGCGCCGAAGCCCCAGCGACCAGGGCGAAATACAGCTCCACCAGCGGCGCGTGAAACCGCATCAGCCGCCCGCCGACATGAATCAGCCCCGCAGTCGCCGCCGCCACAATCCAGGGCCCGAACGCAAAGCCAAGCGCGGCGGTAAAGCGGTCAAACGCGGCATAGCCGGCGTCGAAGCGGAACAGATAAGCCGCCGCCAAAGTCGCCGCCGATATCGTGACGGCGAGACCCGCCAGGAACCGTTCCAATTGCCCCATCGACGCACCACCTCCGTCCGCAATGCGGCTTTGTGGCGGAGTTAGGCGCGTTCGGCAACCGCCCAGCCCGCCGCCGCCGCAAGCCCGATCAGCACCAGCGTGGCCGCGCTGGAGCCCACCACCGGCGTCCAGGCGAAAGCCGTGTTCACCGCGGCGATCACCTCGCCAAGGCCGGCGCCCAGATGCGGCGCCACAAACGCCACCGCCAGCGAACCAAGGCCTGCAGCCCAAGCCAAGCGCAGCTGCCGATGCGTGTTCGCCGCCGCCGCCACCCGCTGCATCACCGCCGCGGTAAAGCGCTCGTCGCCCAGCGGCGGCCGGTCCATCTCGCCGAACAGGGCGCGCAGGCGGGCGTCGGCGCCGGCATCATCGGGCAGCGGGTCTTGCTCGATCTCGTTGTCGCGGCGCTTACCCATGGGCAGGGCCCTCCTGTCCGAATTGACCCAAAATCTTCTGCCGTCCGCGCAGGACATGGGATTTTACCGTCCCGATCGGCAAGCCCAAGGCGTCTGCGGCTTCAGAATGACTCATTCCTTCCCCATAGCAAAGCGCGATCGCGGCGCGCTGCTCGGGGCTCAGCAAGGCCAGCGCCCGATTGAGATCGAGCCGGGCGTCGGCGCCGGCGCGTTCGTCGATGGATGGGTCGGTTTCCGCCATCATCTGATCCTCGCGGCGCTGCGATGCCTGTTGCGATCGCCGCGCCTGCAGAAATTGCGTGTATGCGATCCGGCACAACCATCCGCGAAAGCTGCCGCGCCCATCATAGCTGGAGATCTTTCGCCATGCGGCGAAGAAGGTGTCCTGGGCAAGGTCCTCTGCGGTCGCGGCATTTCCCGCCAAGCGTCGGAGAAAGCCGCGCACGAGACCCTGGTTGCGCCGGACAAGACTTTCAAAAGCAGCCATTGAGCCGCGTTTGGCCTCGTTCGCCAGAGCCTCATCGGTTGCACTCACTGGTCTCCGTCACGCTTGGGCTGGCGCATCGCGCCGGCAACCAATCGACCGATCCCAATGGCGCCGACAATGATGCCGGCGATCGCAAAGCCGAAGCCGGACTCGGTTCCCCCCGGCGCCAGACCCGCCGCAAACACGCCAAAGCAGGCCGCCAGTCCCAGCGCCAGGGCGGTCAAGGTGATGCCGCTGCGCAGATCGTCGTCGGCGGTGCGCGTGGGCTTTTCCAGCGCATTGAGGGTTGCGGGATCCAGCTTGTAGCCCGCCTCAATCGCGCGCCGCAGGGTTTCGTTGCTGACGCGGCGCTTTTCTACTCCGCCCCACACACTGATCCAGGCCACGGCAACGATCATGATCCAGAGGCCGGCCACGGCGACCAAACCGATAAGTTCTTCAGGCATAAGCGCCTCCTTTTGTCTGAGTATGGCGGGTTAAACGCGGGCGATCGCGAGGATCGGGGCGAAGAGGGTAAACCGCGCACTGCACGCGGCGGCGGTTTCGGGGGGCATGGGCTTGCTCCAGAAAGGCGGGGTGCTGCACATCGGCGTCGTCTTGAGGGAGTGATGCGGCCTGGGCCGCGCTTGGATGCAGGGGCGGTGGTTTTTGTTCATCGCGTCCGTCGCCCCGCGACGGCGCAACCCCAATGTCAGAAGGTCAAAATGTCAGAAGGTCAAAATGTCAGAAGGTCAAAATGTCAGAAGGCCAAAATGTCAGAAGGCCAAAATGTCAGGCGGTAAAAATGTCAGACGGTCTATAAGCCGGGTTCTGTCCTGCCGGAAGGCAGGGGCGACCATTCCTCTGGACGCCGCATCGCTGCGGCGTTCGCGCGACCTACCCGAACGCGGCGCATGAGCGCGCCTGAACCCGAAGGTTCGTGCATTCCTATTCGGTCTTGCTCCTGGCGGGGCTTGCCGTGCCGCTTCCCTTGCGGGTCGCGCGGTGGGCTCTTACCCCACCGTTTCACCATCGCCTGCGGGTCAACCCGCATCGGCAGACTATTCTCTGTGGCGCTATCCCTGGGGTTGCCCCCGGCGGGCGTTACCCGCCGCCATCCTCATGTGGAGCCCGGACTTTCCTCCCTTGCCGCCTTTCGGCATTGGCAAGCGCGGTCGCCCGACCGTCTGACGGGGAGAGTGTATGATCAGCTGCGCAGCCGCGCAATCGTCAAGCGCGCGGTCTGGCTGGCGATATCGGCGGCGATAGCGGCGCACTGATCATCAAACACGCCGTCGATCCGCCCCGGCCGGAAGCGGCGCTGAAACGCCTCCACCACCGCGCGGGTTGTGGCGTCAAACTGGCCAGACTGCGCCACGCCATAGCCGATCGCCGCCAGCGTCTCTTGCAGCGCCAGCACCGCCATGCCCGCATCGCCGTCCCGCGCGATCACCCGAACTCCGTCGGACGACGACGACAGCGACGATAGCGGCCACAGCGCGACGCCGGCCTGCGCCAGCGACCGCCAGGGAAACCGTTCACCAGGGTCTAGCTTGCGCCCCGGCGCCACATCGCAATGGCCGACGACCTGATGCGGCCCCAGGCCATGGCGCTCACAGATGCCGCGCACCAGCGCGATCACGGCGTCGATCTGGGCGTCGGCGAATGGCGGCAGGCCGAAATCATGGCCGCCATTGTCGATCTCGATGCCGATCGAGTGGTCGTTCACGCCGTCCATGCCGGCCCAGTGCGATACCCCGGCGTGCCAGGCGCGGCGTTCCTCCGGAACAAGCTGGAACACGGTTCCATCCCTGCCAATGACATAATGCGCGCTGACGCGCCCGAGCGGCGTCTCGCCTGGCGTGGCCGGATCCTGCCAAGGGCCAAGATAGCGCCCGGCGATGGGCGCGGCGTCTGTCAAGCGGGAGAGCGCGGCGTCCAGCGTGGCCATGCCGGTATAGTGCAACACCACCAGGCTGATCGGGCCGGTGCGCGCGTCATGGTTGGGCGACGGGGCAGACAGGATGGGCGGCGCGTGACTCACGCCACAGATCGTAACACATGCCGCGAGGTCGGCGGATACACTTATACCGGCGCCAATGGCTGCGGCGGAGATGTTTGCGGGGCGGTCTCAAGCCGCCAGCCGGGCGGCGCGCGCTCTCCAGGGCGGCGTTCTTCGCTGCGACGCGGGAAGTGCGGCGTTACGCGTGCGGCCAGCGCCCCGATGGTCAAGAGCACGCCGATCACTGCGCCGGCCAAAGCCGCCACCACAAACGCCGCCGCCGCACAGATGCCCGCAGTCGCGATCACCATTGCCGCCAGGATCCGGCGCCAGGGGCCAGGATAAGGCAAAGGCCGGGTGGCCAAGGCGGGCAAACCCGCAGAGGCCGCGTCTTGCGGCTGATCCGCAATGAACGGACCGTCGTGGTGAGAAGCGGCGCCAGACGCCATCCAGACATGTCCTTTCTAGAGCCGGATCCATCATGAGTTACGCGTGCTTAAAGGTCGTCTTGACCCCCACCCCCGTCAAGGGCGCAGAGCGCAAAAGCGCACCCTTTCTCATATTTCATTCCCGCGGCGCCGCATAAAGAGGCTGGTGAACACGCCCCGACGCGATCGCAGCCTTCCGGAGCTCTTCGACAGCCTTTTTATGCGGCGCCGCGGCTGCGGATCGCGGCGAAGGCGGCGTTGATGATGGCGGTTTTGGCCTCCGCCAAGGCGATGATGGCGGGCGCGGCGCCCCGGCCGCGCAGATGGTCGGGATGGTTTTCCTGCACCAGACGCCGCCAGGCGCGTTGGGCGTCGTCGATGCTGGCGTCCGGCGACAGGCCCAGGATCGTAAAGGGATCGGCGGCGTCGAGGCCGAGATTGGCGGCGCGGATGCGGGCATAGTCCCCCTCGGAAAAGCCAAAACCCTGCGCAACGGTGCGCAAAAACGCATCCTCGGCCGGGCCCACCTGGCCGTCCGCCTTGGCGATATGGAACAGCCCGTCCAGCACGTCCTGCAACAGGCAAGGCCGGTCGCGGTAGCGTTTGCCGATCTGGCGGGCATAACTGTCGAAGCCCAGCACGGATTGCTGGGCGAGGTTGAAGACACGGCGGAAATTATCCTCCTCGCCGGGGGGCGGGCGGAAGACGGCGGCGGCGGCGGCCACCTCATCATGGGACACGCGGCCATCGGCCTTGGCCATTTTCGCCGCCAACCCGATCACGGCGGCGGTGAAGCCCACATCCTCCACATCCGGCGCACAATCGACGGCCGCGGAGGGGGCGGCGGAGGCGGCGGCGGGGACAGCCGCAGCCTTGGCCGGCGGCCGCACCGGCTCGGGGGGATCTTCAAACGCTTTCGCGGCCAGCGCGATGATCTTTGACCAAACAGACATCGTTGTCCTGTCCTGCCCTGTTTTGATCGCCCCGCCAAGGATAACGGCGCCGCAGCGTTTGTCGGGGGCGAAGCTGTCTCGGTGATCCAGTGATGGTGATCCGGTCATGGTGATTCGGTCATGTGATCCGGTCATGTGATCTGGTCATGTGATCTGGTCATGTGATCTGGGGGCCGTGGCGCACGTATTGTATTGTACATCTGATATTAAAAGATGCGCAGCCGGTTCCCCGCTGTGACCCCCAAGCTTGTCGTTCGAAGAAAGGACTTCCCGTGAAAGCTTTGCCCATGAAAACAATGTTTGCCGTCGCCGCCTGTGTGTTGGCCGCGCCCGCGGTCGCCGTCGCCAAGGACTGCCCGGTGGAGCGCCGCGCTGCGTTCACCGCCGCCGCCATGACCGAGCGGGGCGACATCGTGGACGTCGCCGCCGGCGCCGGCCAGTTCGGCACGCTTCTGGC
>JBIKVO010000310.1:0-4189 GCA_044356795.1 Caulobacterales bacterium | reverse complement strand
GCCGCCGTGTTCGACGCCGCCGACATGATCGTGAAAGTGAAAGAGCCGCAGCCAGTCGAAATCGCCCGCCTGAAACCGCGCCACACGCTGTTCACGTATCTGCACCTTGCGCCCGACCCAGCGCAGGCTGAGGGGCTGATTGCGTCAGGCGCGGCTTGCGTGGCGTACGAGACCGTGACGGATGCGGCAGGGCGTCTGCCGCTGCTCAAGCCGATGAGCGAAGTGGCAGGCCGGATGAGCATCCAGGTGGGTGCGAATTTCCTGGAAAAGAACCATGGCGGACGCGGCGTTCTGCTGGGCGGTGTTCCGGGTGTGCGGCCGGCGGACGTGGTGATTTTGGGGGCTGGTGTGGCTGGCTACAATGCCGCACAAATCGCAGTCGGCATGCGGGCGCGGGTGACGGTGTTTGACAAAAACCCCGCACGGCTTGAAGAACTCGATCGCGAATTCAACGGCCGCTTGGAAACGGTATATTCCACGCGCGCGGCGGTCGAAGATGCAGTGCGCGAAGCCGACCTTGTCATTGGCGCCGTGCTGGCGCCGGGCGGTCGGGCGCCGGTGCTGATTTCACGCGCTATGCTCAAGGCCATGCGCAGCGGCGCGGTGCTCGTGGACATTTCGATCGATCAGGGCGGTTGCTTTGAAACGTCTCGCGCGACAACGCATGATGATCCTGTGTTCGAGGTGGACGGCATAATCCATTATTGCGTGGCAAATATGCCGGGCGCGGTCGCGCGCACCAGCGCTTTTGCTCTCAATAATGCAACTCTACCTTTCACGCTGGCGCTGGCGAATAAAGGCCTGCATCAGGCGCTGCGCGATGACCCGCATCTGCGCATGGGGCTTAATGTTGCAGAGGGCTTTATCACGCACGAAGCGGTCGCGCTTGATCTCGGTAAGCCGTTCAAGATGCCGGCTTGGACTTTGTGATTGGGCGAAGACATTCCAGGTGCTGCGGTCAGCTCATGCGCCGCCAAGCGCTGCCGGATGGGCCGTCGAGCACATCGACACCCATCTCCGAAAGACGCGCGCGCACAGTATCCGCCGAAGGCCAATCCTTGGCGGCGCGCGCAGCGTTGCGCTGCGCAACCAGGCGCTCAATTACTGCGATTTCGGCGGGGTCGCCATACTGAAACCAAGCCTGCGGCGTTTGTGTCAGCACGCCAAACAGGGCGCCCGCCTGCAGCAAATCCGCTTTCGCCTCCGCCATGGCTGCGGGTTTTTTGGCTGTGTTGGCGGCGGTTGCAAGGTCGGCCAAGGCGGCCATTGCTTTCGGCGTGTTGAGGTCATCGCAAAGCGCCTCCACCATCGCGGGGGGGGCGCGGCGATCGGCGGCGGCGACGCCGTCCAGTCGCATCAAGGCGCCATACAACCGATGCAGATTGGCGCGCGATTGGGTGAGAAGATCGTCCGTGAAATCGAGCGGCGCGCGATAGTGCGCACTTAACAGGGCCCAGCGTATTGCCTCGCCGTGCCATGCCTGCAGCAGGTCGTTCACGAGAACCACATTGCCAAGTGACTTCGACATTTTCACGCCATTCATGTCGAGAAAGCCGTTGTGCAGCCAATAACGCGCCAACGGCTTGCCGGTATCGCTTTCCGATTGCGCAATTTCATTTTCGTGGTGCGGGAAAGCCAAATCGATGCCGCCGCCATGGATGTCGATCGTCTCACCGAGCGTGGCTGCAATCATCGCCGAGCATTCGATATGCCAGCCTGGGCGGCCATTACCAAACGGGGCCGTCCAGTATGGTTCGCCCGGTTTGACCGCTTTCCATAGGGCGAAATCGCTCGGTGCGCGTTTGTCGTCCTCGCCTTCGACGCGGGCGCTCGCCAACAGATCGTCTTGGCTGCGACGCGACAGCTTGCCGTAGTCCGGATCGCTTGCGACGCAAAAATAGACGCCGCTGTGGGCCTTATAGGCGCAACCGCAATCGATCAGGCGTTGCACCAGCGCAATCATGCCGTCGACATGCTCTGTCGCGCGGGGCTGAAGGGTTGGCGGCAACACATTCAGTGATGCGCTGTTGTCGAGGTACAGCTGCGCGAGCGGCGCTGTCACATCGGCGATCGACACGCCGGCAGCGTTCGCTTTGTCAATGATCTTGTCGTCAATGTCGGTGAAGTTGCGCGCGTACTGAACATGCTGCGGCCCATAGAGATGGCGCAGCAGGCGAAACAGCGTGTCAAACACAACGGGAGGGCGAAAGTTGCCGATATGGGCCGGGTTGTACACCGTCGGGCCGCAGACATACATCGTGACGCGCTTGGGATCGGCGGGCCTAAACAGCTCTTTGCTGCGGGTCATGGTGTTGGTGAGAAAAAGTTCCATCGGGGGCATCCAGGGGCGGGGCTTGAGCGTATCGGAAGGGTACCGCAAGATCGCCGTCAGGCTGAACTTGATGAAGCCAATTTCGCGTCAGCGCTTTTGCGGCTGTTGCGAAGGCTCGCCAAGGAGGGGGTGACAACAGGGGTGGGACATGAGGGGGGTGACAATACGGCAGGTTGTCATGGGGGCGGTGGGTCCCTAAATTCAAGCGGTCGCCTGAGGGTGCAGACGCGGGCGGGCGTTAAGTCCTGGCTGGGGGGAACCCAGCCTAGGCTCGACTCCCCGCCCCTCAGATAGAGAAAGACATCGAGACATGGATGGAACAATCAACCCGCGGGCTTTGGTGTCCGCATCTTCTATCGTGCGACCGACGCGAGAGGAAGCCATGGCGGCGGTAAAAACGCTTCTGGCCTGGGCGGGTGATGATCCGTCGCGAGAGGGCCTGATCGATACGCCGAAGCGCGTGGTTGACGCCTATTTGGAATTCTTCGCCGGCTATGAGATGGATCCGGTGGCTGAACTCGCGCGGACGTTTGAGGACGTATCGGGCTACGACGATATCGTGATGTTGCGCGATATCGACGTTGAAAGCCATTGCGAGCACCACATGGTGCCGATTCTTGGCAAGGCGCATGTCGCCTATATGCCGACCAATCGCGTGGTCGGGATCTCTAAGATCGCGCGCGTAGTCGAGATTTACGCGAAGCGCCTGCAGACGCAGGAAACCATGACGGCGCAAATCGCCGATTGCATCACCGAGGCCCTGCGCCCCGCCGGTGTGGCGATCCTGGTGGACGCCAAGCATCAATGCATGACCACGCGGGGCGTGCATCATAAAAACGTCGCGACCGTGACCACGACTTTCACTGGCGTGTTCAAGACTGACCGCGAATTGCGTGAGCGCTTTGTGAAGCTGGCCGGTTACAACTAAGCCAAGCCACAACCGACAAGGAACGGCGCGATCGGCGATGGCTGGACGCGCTTTTCTTTTTGCACGTCGCGCTTGTGGGCCAGCGACCCTGAACTCAGGCCTTCTGATGCTGGATGCTGGATGCTGGATGCTGGATGCTGGATGCTGGATGCTGGATGCTGGATGCTGGATGCTGGATGCTGGATGCTGGATGCTGGAGAGAGTGATGCGCGGCTTGGATGGTCGGGTTGAAAGCTTGTTTTCTAATGTGAGTTGCAAAGCCTGCGGACCAATGGGGCAACCGCTGCGGCCGATGCCGGCCATCGTGGATGAAGCTCTCAAGATTCTATCGTCCGATTTTGAGCGTCTGTATTCGTGGGCTCTGGCAAGTCGCGGCCTCGATGGCAGGCGGTATGCTTGATCAGTGGGGCACGACATGCGCACCGCGCAAAGTCTTCCAGAAATCCTCACCTCAGCAGTAGAGCGAGCGCGACGGCGCCGCCAAGTTGGCGGTTTGTGTTGACGGTGGTTGGCCAAAAGTGACTGGCTTGCGGGCTGGTGTTTCTACCTGCTTTGCCCGATCGCCAGGCTGTAGGGAATATATAGCGTCATCGCGAGATCGCCGGCCTGGCGCCAGGCGAGGCGCTTTTCTAGCCCCGACACCAAAAGTGCGTGATCGGGGCCGGCGAGCGCCAGTGCGGCTTTGCCATTCTCCATCACCGCCGCAACAACCGCCGGGCGATATTGGCTCGGATTGATCAAGGTCAGGCTTGCATTGCCGGGCATGAGTGTTACGCGCCCCGGACGCGGCGCTGCGCGCATGAAATCGCTCAACCGCTTGCCCGCGGTGCGCAGCGTATCATCGGGGGTCACCGCCGTGCGCAGCATGATCTGCACGCGCGAGGTGTCTGCGCGGTTGCCCGAACCGATCGTCTCCAGTGCGGCCTCCA
>JBIKVO010000309.1:0-4192 GCA_044356795.1 Caulobacterales bacterium | reverse complement strand
ACGAGCTGCACGATCGGACCGCCGCGGCGCTGTGTTCGTATCCGAACGGCAAATGGACAGCTCGAGATTCACGCAGACCGGCAGGAAAGGGCCAAGTCGACACATCCATAACGTTTACGCGAACGGAAGCCTTGTAGCGACCCCGCCAGTCGGGCCCGGCACCGATCGGGCGCCAGTTCGCCGAAAGGCGCCGCTCGCAATGTTCGTCATCTCCCCAACGCCAGCGGTTCGCCGTGCTCAGCCTTGGACGCCCGCCCCGTTTCTCAAGTCACGAGGTATTTTTGGTTCTCTTGTCGAAGGGCTGCGGCAGCGTCGTCGTAGAGAAAAGGGACGTACACATACCGCTTGCCGCGCGTAACCGCCGTCGCCTCATGTAAGAGCGAGCAGGAGAAGACGCACGCACCACCCGTTGGGGGGCGGAAGCGCGCCCGGCCAAACTCCGGAAAGATCAGATCGCCACCCTCATAGTCGCCAGCATTGAGGTTTATCGAAACAGCGAAGCGACGATGCGCCGTGCCTTTGGTCGTGTTGTCACGGTGCCGACTGAAGTGGCCGCCTGTTTCAGCCTCGTAGCACGCGATCGTATCGCGCTCGATTCGAGTCGCGTCGAACTGAAACGCCCGTGCAATTTCTGGCTTGAGCCGTCGCTCAATCCGAGTGTGGCAAGCGTTTATAAGAGCGGCGTCCTCCATGTTCCAGTCTGAGCGTCGTTTGTGACTGTAGTCAAATTTCGCGACAGTGAGTCCGTCGCGCTCGACCATAAAACCGGACTCCTTTCCGCCATTGGCATCATATCCCGCGATCAACGCCTTGCAGAGCTGCGGTTCAAACACATGCGGCACAATGAGTACGGGCGCCTGGCGGTGTGCCGGTGACGGAGCCGCGATCGGTCGTAGCCGATCAAAAACGGCGTACACATCTGCGGCGTGTCGCGAAGTGTCGCGCGTCGTGATCACGGCCAGAACACGCAGTCGCTCATCAATGATGTAGGTAATCGGCAGCCCTGCTTCGATGGCGGATGGCCCCGCAAACAATCTGATGAGACCGCGTCCAAAATCGAAGAAGTAGCGCACTCCCGTGACAGACACGGGAACCGACGCATTCTCATCCTTGGGATCGGCCGTCACCAGCAAGAGCGCGGTCGTGAAAGCGCCAAAACGCTGCGCGCCGTCCATAAAGTCTCGAAAAACGCCCGCGCTGTCATTCTGGGAAAACGACTTCAGGAAGGACAGAACAAGATAGCGGCCGCCAAGCGATGAAAACCGGAACGCCGGGTTGGTGTCCGAACGGACCCAGAACCACGGCGCGGGATCGCCCGGCGCCAGGGGCGGCGGTGCGGGCGTCGGCGTGGACGTTTCAAGAGACACCCCGCTCAGGTCTTCGGTTTTCGCCACCTTCCCGCCCGCCTCTGCCCAGCTCACGCCAACGGATTGTCGGCCGCCTGACCACGGACGCTAGCAAATCCCTGCGCCCGCCCGCCACCACTGGCAAAAAACAAGCGAACCTGCCATTGCATTTGCTCCCTGCTGGCGGATGCCGCCGGCGATTCGGAGCGCGGTTCGACGCCGCGTCGGTGCGGTGGAACTCGCAATTCTTATCATTCTCGTGCTTCTGAATGGCGTCTTCGCCATGTCGGAGTTGGCGATTGTTTCCGCTAAGAAGCCAAGGCTTAAGGCCAGTGCCGACCGGGGCAACAAAGGTGCCAAGGCTGCCCTGAAACTTCTTGATGACCCGTCGCGCATGCTGTCCACGGTGCAGATCGGGATCACCTTAATTGGGATCATCGCGGGCGCTTACGGCGCCACTGCTCTCGCCGATGACCTCGCGCCGGTCCTTGTCGCGAACGTTCCGACGCTCTCGGAATGGGCCGACGACATTGCCTTTGGCATCGTGATCGTACTCACGACCTATCTGTCGCTCGTTCTTGGCGAACTCGTGCCCAAGCGGATCGCGATGACGGCGCCGGAAGCCATCGCAGGACTCATGGCGCCGGCAATGGCGATGCTCGCCACGGCCTCAAGCCCCCTCGTCTGGGTGCTAAAAGCATCAACCAATGGATTGCTCGCTGTTCTGGGGATGAACAAGGCCAAGCAAGCCGACATTACCGAGGAGGAAATCCACTCGTTGATCGAGGAAGGACACAGCGCCGGGCTCATCGAGCCCGAAGAGCGCTCAATGATCGCTGGCGTCATGCGCCTTGGCGATCGAACGGTGCGCGCCATCATGACGCCACGACACGACATTGTCTGGCTCGATCCGACAAGGCCGATCGAGGACAACCTGGCGCGCATCCGAGACAGCGGGCATTCGCGCTTTCCCCTTGCCGAGGGCAGCGTTGATCATGTGCTTGGCGTGGTTCAGACAAAGGAAATGTTGACACTGATCGGCGAGGGCATTGATCTTCGCGCTGCGATGCACCAGCCGGTTATTGTTCCGGAAAGCCTCTCAGTGTTGCGCCTTCTCGATTCCATGCGCGGCAATCCCGTTCGCATGGTTTTCGTCGCCGACGAGTACGGCATGATCCAAGGCCTCGTCACCGCGGCAGACCTGCTCGAAGCCATCGCGGGTGACGGCGCGCTCTCGGCAGATGAAGCCATCTCCGCGCCAGTGCGGCGTGAAGACGGTTCGTGGTTGGTCGATGGCATGATGCCGATCGACGAATTCGAGCGTCTCTTCGCAACGCCAGGACTTGCCGAGGAAGGTCAGTTCGACACGGTCGCAGGCCTGGTTATCAGCCTGACGCAGAAGTTGCCCGCCGTAGGCGATTTGGCGGAGCGGTGGCCACTGTCATTCGAGATCGTAGATCTCGACGGGCGGCGTATCGACAAGGTCATCGTGCGGCGTACCCAGGACGACGATGCCCAGATCTAATCTGACGACAACGCCGCAAATGAAGGTCCTCGTCCTTCGGACTGGCGATCAAGCACTGGGGGTGCGGTGCATAGATTGTCGTTCACACACCCCTGTCGCGCGGGATAACGGCGAGCCCTTACCACTGCGGAGCAACTCAGCACAGTTTGTCCATCGCTGTGTTTGGTGCGGTCAGAAAAATCTCTATCACGGAGGCGACATCGTTCGCTTTACCATCGAACTGCCTGGACTGCACTGACCGCTCCGGCGTGCAGACATCGGCAGACTCAGTGGCACCCTCTTTCGTGCCGAACATCATGGCGAGGCGGTAGTCGTGCCGGGATATCGGGTTCGGGTCGGTGGGCAACCTGCCGTCGTCGCGAAAGCCGCAGAAAACACCATGCAGGATGAGCGTTTTCACCGAGACAAGCCGCGCGGTGCAGCCAGTGGGCGATCTGGTCGTTCGCCCGCGCATAACTGAAGAACACCCAGTTTTGCATGGTCGTCTCCCCTTGGAGAGACCGTAACAAAGGTGAAAACGGGTTTCAGCCACCGGCAGGTTTGGGCCAACGATTGACCGAATGACCCGACATCCAACCGTCAGCTTACAGGCTGATCCGAGCCAGCGAAACCGGTGGGTCGCGCCTCCTGAGTCGAAGACAGAGCCCAAGGGAATTGTCGATTCCCAACCCTTTTGGTTCCGGATATGTTCTCCCGGTGGAGAGTTCGCCATGGTCGTCAGCCTGTTCGGTCTCGTCCTCGTCAGCGCCGCTCTGATACGGCTTATCGTGCTGCATCCCGTGCGCCTCGCAGTGGGGCTAATGGCAGGGCATGCAGCCGTCGTCGCGGGCGCTGGTCCGGTCGCGACCTTCGGCGCGTTTGCGTTGGCAGTGACCGGCGGGTCCGCCAGTTGTCGACCTCCACGCTGCGCTCGAATGGCAATCAGGCCGTGCTGGATCCTTAGTTGGGCGCAGGGATTGGGCGCAGGGATTTGGCGCAGGGCTGTTGCACGGCACAAAGCATTGTAGCGGATCACAGGGCCACAACTGGCTTTGTTGCAACCGGTCTGCATCACGGCAACTGCCCCACGATCCGCTTCGTCCTCACCATGGTCGGCGGCTTTATCGCAGCGGGGATGATACTGGCTGCGGATTTTGGGCTGAAAGCGACGGGCGTGGGGTGACCCACTTGCCCTCGGCCACAGTTTCACAGTATCACAGTATCACAGACCATGGCTAATATCACTTTGACCATCGACGAGGAAACCTATCGCGCCGCGCGGATGAAGGCCGCAGCGGCGGGTACCTCCGTTTCTGCGCTGGTGCGGGATTATCTCGTCACG
>JBIKVO010000308.1:0-4196 GCA_044356795.1 Caulobacterales bacterium | reverse complement strand
CAATTGCGCCATCTTGCAGGGATTTGTCTTTGTCGGGCACGACCAGATCTGCATCGAATTCCAATTGTTCGCCAAGCCCGTCACACGCCGGACAGGCGCCGGTGGGGTTATTGAACGAAAATAGCCGCGGCTCGATTTCGGGGACCGTAAAGCCAGAGACCGGACAGGCAAATTTCGAAGAGAAAATCAGCCGGCCGTTTTCGTAGTCAGCCGCCAGTTTGACGTCGGCAAATTCCACCATCGCGATGCCGTCAGCCATCGCCAGCGCCTGCTCGATACTGTCAGCAAGGCGGGTTTCGATGCCGGTTTTCACCGCGATGCGATCAATCACCACATCGATATCGTGCTTCAATTTCTTGTCGAGGCTGGGCGCGTCTTCCAGCGCATAATATTTGCCATCGATTTTGGCGCGCTGATAGCCGCGGCGCAAAAGATCGGCGAGTTCTTTTTTATATTCGCCTTTGCGGTCGCGCACGATGGGCGCCAACAAATACAGCTTTGCCCCCTCCGGCAGCGCCATGATCCGATCGACCATCTGGCTCACCTGCATCGCCTCGATCGGCAGGCCGGTCGCGGGCGAATAGGGCACGCCCACCCGCGCCCACAAGAGGCGCATATAGTCGTAGATTTCCGTCACCGTCCCGACGGTGGAGCGCGGATTGCGGCTGGTGGTTTTCTGCTCGATCGAGATCGCCGGCGACAGCCCATCGATGCTGTCCACGTCCGGCTTCTGCATCAATTCGAGAAACTGGCGAGCATAGGCCGACAAACTCTCAACATAGCGGCGTTGGCCCTCGGCATAGATCGTGTCGAAGGCCAGCGACGACTTGCCCGAGCCCGACAGCCCGGTGAGCACCACCAGCTTGCCGCGTGGGATGTCGACATTGACGTTCTTGAGATTGTGTTCGCGCGCGCCGCGAACGCGGATAAAGGGGGTTCCGTCAGTCATGGCGGCTACCTAATGCGCGCAAGGCCGCCGGCAAAGGTCGATGCGCGGCAAAAGGCAACCAATCGGTAACGATCCGGCCCGCATCCAGGATGCTGTGCAACAAGATGAGTCGCGCCATGTCCGGTTTTGATCCCTTCGCTTCGTCCCCACAGGCAGCAGCGCCCGACCATGCCGCCGTGGACCCGATGACCCATTTCCCGTTGCCGGACCCGGATTCGACCCGTTTCACGATTGATCAGGTTTGGCCGCGCCAAATCGAGGCTTCGC
This sequence comes from Caulobacterales bacterium, assembly GCA_044356795.1. Classification (GTDB taxonomy): domain Bacteria; phylum Pseudomonadota; class Alphaproteobacteria; order Caulobacterales; family Aquidulcibacteraceae; genus JBIKVO01. Next base: position 2,980 of record JBIKVO010000308.1, on the reverse strand, counting down.
CCGTGCGGGAGGCTGAGGCCGCAGCGTCGCCGGCAACACCGATCGGGGCGGAAGAGGCGGCCGCCAAACCCGCCTGGATGGCTGCCTTGCTCCGTGTGACGCAGAGCTGAACGAGGCCTGCCCAGAGCGGCGGGACGCGCGCCCCGGGGCAGGGGCCTTGGCGAATCCGTGCGCGAATGCGTGCGGTGCTGGCATTTCATGGAGGGGACTTCGCTATGCAGTGGGCGCCGCGCGCGCAGCGCGCTAAGGTGGATCATCGACTCGACAAGAACGAATTGAGAACATAATGTCGCCGCGGGCTCAAGGAGCCGTGGCGGCCTATGTCACGAAGGCGAAACGGCGTTACGGAGGCGGATAATGGCTGGCAGTCTCAACAAAGTGATCCTGATTGGAAATCTGGGCAAGGATCCGGAAGTGCGGCGGATGGGATCGGGCGATCCGGTGGTCAATTTACGCATCGCCACCAGCGAGTCCTGGCGCGACAAGCAGACCGGCGAACGGCGCGAAAAGACTGAGTGGCACTCGGTGGTGATCTTCAACGATCAACTGGCAAAGGTCGCTGAACAATATCTGCGCAAGGGAATGAAGGTCTATATTGAGGGGCAGCTGCAGACCCGCAAATGGACCGACCAGAACAACCAGGAACGCTACTCCACAGAAATTGTGCTGCAGAAATATCGCGGCGAGATGCAGATGCTGGACGGCAAGGGTCAGAGTCCGGGCGGCGGCGAGTTTGGCGATAGCGGCGGCTATGGCGCCATGGATGATGGCGGCTATGGCGGCGGGGGCAAAAAGCGCGTGGCGGAGGGCCCGCGGGAGAGCTTCTCCAGCGATCTGGACGATGAAATTCCGTTCTGAAGATGGTTTGACGGCCGCGTGCGGCCTCAATTGGCTCATCCATGGTCGGCCAGGCCGCAGGATGTTTGGATTGATTTGAACGCCCATGCGCATGCGGGTAACCGCGCCGGACTTTGCCGCCCTGATGGGGATTGCGCTGGTTTGGGGCGTCAATAACCTCTTTGCCAAGCTGATCGTGGAGGCCTTGCCGCCCTTGTTTGCGGCTGGCCTGCGCTTTTTCTTGCTGGCGATCGTGATGGCGCCGCTGCTGCGGGCGCCGCCCAAGGCCTGGGCGGGGCTGGCGCTGGTGGTGGTGCTGATCGGGCCGATCCATTTCGGGGTGCAAAATATCGGCCTGTCGATGGCGGACGATCTGGCGCCGATGGTGATCGCGATGCAGCTGTGGGCGCCGGCCTCGGTGGCGCTGGCGGCGCTGGTGCTGGGCGAACGGCTGAAGCCGCTGCGGCTGGCGGGGATCGCGTTGTCCTTTCTCGGGGTGGCGGCGATGGCGTTTTCCCCAACGGTCGCTGCGCAATTGCCGGCCTTGGTGGTGGTGGCGCTGGCAGCGGTCGCCTATGCCGCTGGCGCGGTGGGGATGCGCAGATTCACCGGCCTGGACCCGTGGCAGACCCAAGCCTGGATCGCGATGATCGCGTTTCCGCTGCTGCTGCTTGGATCGGCCGCGACCGAACAGGGCCAGCAACAGGCCATGCTGGCGGCCGGCTGGCCGATTTGGGGGATGATCGCCTTTGGCGCGCTGGTCTCGTCGCTGATGGCCAATGTGATGATGTTCAAGCTGCTCAAGCGCTATGAAGTCTCTCAAACCACGCCCTATCTCTTGCTGGCCCCGGTGATCGGCATCAGCTTTGGCGTCTTTGTGCTGCACGATCCGATCAGCTTCGGCTTTGTTGTCGGCGGCGCCATGGCGCTGGCCGGCGTCGCGCTGGTGGCGCTGGCAGAGCGGCGTGGCGGCTGATCGTGCGGTTCACGCACCGTAGAGATGGGTCTCCTGCACCGGGTCCGACGCGCCGACGCCCTGCGCCCCGCCGACCGCGAGCAAGGGAAACCGTCCATCCACCGCCACCAAGCCATGGCCGTGGCGCGGCTTTGGCATCGGGGGCAGCGGCGCCCAATCGCGCCCGTCAAACATAAACATCTTTGCCGAAACAAAGCCCGGTCTTGGCAAAAAGGTTTCACCGCCGCCGGCAAACAGCTGCGACCCGACCGCCGCTGCAGCCAACCCGCCCTGGGGGTCTGGGTAGGGCGTCGCGTCGAACCACCGATCGCTCTTGGCATCATAGATATGGTGGGCCCCGGTCGGACCGGCGCTCACGGTGCGCCCTGCCACGACATGGAGTCTGCCATTGACCACCGCGCCCGCCGCGGAGTTGCGCGCCATCGGGAGAGGGGCAGCCGTCTCCCAGCGCGCCGCCCCTGGCGCGAGCACGAAATGATCGGCGATATCGGCCTGATCTGGCCAGGCCGCGTTGGCTGTCGCGCGGGGGCTGCGCCCGCCGATCACGTGGATGCGGCCCTCCAGGACCAGCGTCACCGCTTCGCCCACCGGCTTTGGCAAGGGCGGGCCGTCGCGCCAGGCCCCGGCGGCGGCGGCGCCCTCAAACGCGCGCACCTTCGCCTGGCTGATCCAGGCGCGGCCATCGGCGCCGCCGTCATAGCCGCCGATCGCCCACAAGGCGGCGCCCACAGACGCCTGATGCACATGGTGCATCGCCGCCGATAGCGCTGCGCCGGGTTCAGGGCGCCAGACAAAGCGGTCGGACGGATCGGCCCGCAGCATCTCGGCGCTGGCCCGTGGGCCAAAATCGGCATGGCGAAACCCGCCCGCGATCCAGATCGCGCCGTCGTGCCAGACGGGGTAGATTTCCTGCACGGGATAGGACAGACCCACCCCCAGCGACCAGACCGCAGCGGCAGGCCCTGCAGCGCCTGCAATACCCCCGGCGCAACCGCCAAGACCCAGCGTGGCGAAACCGCCCCATCCTGTGCCGCCGCATGTCAGGCCCGCGGCCAAAACCCTGCGGCGGTCGAGCATGTGGGCGGTCATGGGGCGCCTCCCGGCCTTGGCGCAGCTGGCCCAAGTGGCGCTGCTGAAAGCGACGTGCTAGCCAGCCCGGTGTTCGTC
>JBIKVO010000307.1:0-4220 GCA_044356795.1 Caulobacterales bacterium | reverse complement strand
GCTCGCACATCTGGCGACAATCGTGCGCAACACCCTGAAGCCAGCTGTCGCCCGCACAGGCGAAGCCAATTTCACTCTCATCACAAGACCAACGCCACTCCAGGAGAAAGCGCTTAATCTGCTCAAAGCCATCTCAGTGTAGTCAGTAGCGCAACGCGCGATTCACCTGCAAATGGTTGAAGCGTAATGGAATTGTGCGCTGAAAGTCGCGGAACTTCGGGCTAATAAATTGCTCCGTGAGCGTCAGTATCGCAAACTCCAAACCCCGTCGGATTCACGCCGCCAGCACCGCGCACGTTTCAGAGGCGCCAACCTTTGGCGCGCAAGCGCGCGAGGGCATCGTCCACATCCGCCATCGCTGTAGGATTGCGATCAACCAATTCCCGCTTCACATAGGGAATCGCGAAGTCGTCCATCACTTCGCGCCATAGTAAATGCGTCGGATTAAGCGGGTGACGATCATTGATCAAAAACAAGATCTCCGCGCGCCCCATCAGGGATCCGCGTTTCTGCATGCGCTCGACAATACCATCGTTCAAGCAGTTCTCGCGAAACTTCGCCACCACCGCTTCGTAAGGCGCCAACGCACGCAAGCGAAACCCTGCGCGGTGCATCGTGCGCGAGAAGCCAAGCTCCCCGAAGTGCACCGCGTAGTCGCGCCCATCCGCCAACACCAGTTTGCGCCAGAAATCCTTGAACGCCTGCGCGTGTAATGCCGATCGACGCACAAGCAGAAAATAGCTTTGCAGGTGTGGTGCGATCTCGCGCGAGTCCGTAAGCCCCCAAATGTCCGCGTCATCGGTCATGCGCGCCAGCAGAGACGACACATCGGTGAACGGACCGAGGATACTATCATTGACGAGCAACAGTGCGTTGCAAGCCTCAAAAGACCCCCAAAAATTCAAGCCCTCTTTCCACGATCCAAAATCATAGCCGACATTGCGTCGATGCAGGATCGCGGCGACATGATCTGTGATCGACTGACGCGCGGATTCGGAAAACGTCGGGCTTGTCGTGACAAACACCGTTGCAAAGCGAGCGCTGCTCAATGCTGCGAGATGATGGAGCACCGCCCCAGAGACCTCCCCTGCTGGGTCAAAATGGGCAAACACCGCAAGCTGCGCGTGGGCGCGCCGATCAACACCGCCGGACCATTGGTTGATCACGCTTGACGCCGCGCCCCCCCCAGGATGGCGGGACGCGCGCCGCCAAGCCATCAGCGCATGTGCTTGCGCCCCTGCAACATGCACACGCATAGAAGCGCGGCGTATGGCTGCATTCCACCAGCGCTGCATGGATAGGCTTTTCTCCCCTTGAAGTCCGCTTCACAATACCAGCATTGTCGGAAAGCGTGAGAGGTCGAAGATGTCGGGCCCCATAGGCCAATCAGGCGCCGGCGCCAGCATCATTGTGGTCGCCTTTAACAGCCGCGACCATTTCCCTCAACTCAAGGCGGCGCTTCAAGCACAGACCGCGCAAGGCTTTGAGCTGATAGTCTTCGACAACGCCTCGCACGCAGACCAACGTCCGAAAGCGGATGATTTTCCAAACGGCGCCATTCTCCTGCAGTCCGAGCAAAACCTCGGTTTCGCTGGCGCCAACAACCTCGCCGCGATGCAGGCGACACGACCCAATCTCGTCCTGCTGAACCCGGATGCTTTTCCAGAAAGCGATTGGCTGGCTGCCCTGCTCGCCGCGCGCCGCCGTTGGCCACACTCAGGCGCAATCGGCAGCACTCAAATCAGCGTGCGCAATCCGTCCGTCTATGACGGCCTTGGCGACGCCTATCACATTTTGGGCGCAGCCTGGCGCGGCGGCTATGGCCGCCCCCGGACTTCGATTGCACCCGCCGATGCCGAGACCTTTTCCGTCTGCGCCGCCGCGGCGCTTTATCCGCGCGCGGTTTGGGATGCGGTTGGCGGGTTTGAGGAGCGTTATTTCTGTTTTCACGAAGACGTCGACCTTGGCTTTCGGATGCGGCTGCTGGGATGGCCGAGCTACCAGGCCAAGGACGCTGTCGTGCGCCACCAAGGCGGCGGCTCAACGGGCCTGCGTTCGGACTTCGCGAACTTCCATGGCCTTCGCAACACAACATGGACGTTCGTGCGCAACATGCCGATGCCGCTGTTTTGGCCACTCTTGCCGCTTCATCTTGGCCTGATGCTGGTGCTTGCCACCGTGCACCTGGCCACAGGTCGCGGCTTTGCAGGCTTTCGCGGTGTGGGCGCTGCGCTTGTGGGATTGCCGTGGGCACTAGCGCAGCGCAGCGCCATCCAGAAGCGGCGTCGCGCCGGAACCGCCGAACTTGTTCGCGTCATGGCGCTATCGCCGCTGCCGCTGATCGACCGGCGACCGGTATTGCGACCGTTCGATGATCGCGCGCATTTCGGTTCTCTGCCAGGAGCAAAGCCGTGAGCCAAGCCTGTTGCCTTGCCCAATGTCTTTTGGGGCTTTGTGACGCCGCGGAGGCCCGAAAGGCGCTGCGAGAACGCGGAGCGAGACCGTTGTTTTTGGCGCGCTGATACTGACCTGAGCGGCCGACCTGTGTCCACGCAGCGTGAAAGCGCGCTATAGCGTGGAACGGCCGCTAAAGCGCAAGAGCTCCGCGAAAGCCAGGAAGATGTGGTATAAGGTTGAGGTGGGGATCGTTGGGCTGTGCGGACGCCCGTCCTCGTCGATCAAATCGATCCAAGCGCCCGGACGAGCCGGCGTCAGATAGCGATCAAACAGCACGTTGACACTGCCGGCAAGTGCGGGTGTCGCATCTTTTCCCGTCGCTTCCGACAGCGCAATCCAGGCCTTGATGCGCTCTGTGTTTGGCCAAACCCGCGAGCCGCGATCCAAGACAGCGCCATCATCGCGCACTGCGTTCACTGTCAGCTGCGTCTTCGGATCGACGCCATGGCGCTCCGCAAAGGCGGTGAGCGACTGCATCGGCGCTGTCGCGTCCGTTCCGGTGAGGCGCTGATACTGATGCAGAATCCACGTCCACTCAAACATGTGCCCCGGCTCGACACGGCGACCTTCATCCCCTGGGGCCAGCGACCAATCAGGCGCGAAAAACTCCCGCAGCAGGCCCGCACGGGCATCGAAAAGATGATTGGCGAACAGCGCAAAAAGCTGGTCGGCCAGAGCATGGAAGCGACGCTCGCCAGTGGCCTCGATAAGCGCCAAGGCCGCTTCCATCAGATGCATGTGTGGGTTTTGCTGACGCGGCAGTGTTGCCGGCAAGGCGTTCTCGTACCCCGCGAAAAGCGGATGCCGGAAACGCTGCTCAATCATATCAAGCGTAAGATGGGCGCTCGACAAAGCGGTTGACTCTCGGGTGGCGCGGTACCGCCACGCCAAGGCGAACAAGACGAAAGCGTAGTCATACAAATCCGGTGTTGGGTCCAACACAGCGCCGGTCGTCGTCAATCGTCGCGCCCATCCGGTTTCCGCGCCGAGCCAAAATGCCTGCTGCAGGTGCGCGTACACATGGTCTGCCGCGGCCCTCGCCGGCCAACCCAAAACACTGGCGTGCGAAAACACATAGAGTTGGCGACACGCCACGCGCAGGCGTTTGAATTCGGTCTGACCAGGGGCGGACAGATCCGGCTTGAAACACTCGATCACACCGCCATGGTGAAGGTCCAGGCCAAGCCGAGTCCATAACGGAAGTGCATCGTGTACGATCCAAGACCGAACGCGCTCCGCGAGGCTGGGAATGTCCAAAACCAGCTCCAAACCGGGGATAGCGAACGATGCGCCGTTTTCGACCTTAAATCCAGCTCCACTCTGGCGCCGGGACGCCAATCAAGCCGCCTTCAATAATCGAAAAGCCGTTCATCAGATAAGCATGGAACCCGCCGTTGCCGTCTTCAAAGCCGATATCATAACGCCCATCGCCGTTATAGTCGCCGATGTCGCGAACCTGCCAAGACGTGCTTGTCACCACAAACAGCGCGCCGCCGGTGACGCCGGCGCCATCCATCGTCCAGGCGCCCAGCACACCCGTTGTTGGATTGCGCCACAAAATGTCATCGCGCAGGTCGCCATTGAAATCGCCGACACCGACAACCTGATAGGCCGTATCGCTGATCGCAAACAACACCGCACTTTCGACGCCGAAGCCATTCATGTTCCACTGGCCCATGACCCCGGTGGACTGGTCGCGCCACAAGTAATCATCTCGACCATTCCCGTCGAAATCACCGACGGCTTCGATGCGGAAGTTGGTG
>JBIKVO010000023.1:0-14686 GCA_044356795.1 Caulobacterales bacterium | reverse complement strand
TCAGCTCCGCGATTGGCGGCATGACCGGCATTCATGGCGGCGACATCCTGGGCGGTATTTTGGGCGGACAGCAAAAACAAACGCAGTCCGTTGATCCAAATTGCCCGGCGCCGCAGCGATAGGGCGCCGGCGCGCCGTGTGACCCTTGTCACAGCCTGCCATCGCGCCACGGTTCAGCATCATGGCGTCACACATTGCTCATCATGTGTGACGCCGTCGGCGCGCCCTCGCCCCTTTTGTTACGAGGCGCGTCGGTCCGGCCCCCTTCCGGGCTGCGCGGCATCGTTTGCGACTTTCCTGATGCTGCCTTAGTCCGGAGGGGGAAACCGCGAACCGGCGGGGCCGGTCACGCCCCCAATTCTTTCAGCACAAGATCAGCGATCCGCGCCGGCGCCTCTTCATGCGCGAGATGTCCAAGCCCTGGCGCCGTGATCACCCGCACCTTTGGCAGGCGCTGCTTGACGATATCCGCCTGCGACGGGGCCACCGCTTTATCACGATCGGCAACGATCAACACCACGAGCGCTGTGACTTTCGAAAAATCAGCATTCAGCGTCTCCAAGTCCCATTGCGCCATCATCCCGATCGCGCCGGCCACATGCGCGCTTGTTTCAAACAAGCGCGCATATAGCGCCAATCCACGCGCATCGAGATGCGATCCCGTGCCGCTGATCAGGCGGGCGACGCTGCGGTCATTGGCCTGCGACGCAAACATCACCGGGGCCAGCGGATTGAGAAACAACGCCCGCGCCATGGTAGGAAAGATGCGCCCCGCGGCCCCTGGAAACGGCAACAGGGCAGCATTAAGACCGATGATGCGCCGGGCTGTGACGCCATGATCAATCTGCATCCTGATCGCCACAGCGCATCCAGCCGAATGCCCGATAAGCGCGTCCGGCGTCACGCCCAAGCGATCAAACACGCCCGACACAGCTGCCGCCATGCCCGGCAGGGTGAGGTCTTTCGCGCGATGGCCACGGGTGAAACCATGTCCCGGCAAATCCATCGCCACCACGTGAAAGCGATCCGCCAACAGGGGAGCAAAATCACGCCAACTATGCGTGCTGGCGCCGGTGCCATGCAGCAAAGCCAGCGCCGGCAAAGACGGATCGCCAAACGCTTGTACATGAAATATGAGATGGCCGCTTTCGACAAAACGGCTGGCGCCGCGATGGGGCCAATCAGCGCCGTCGCGCTCCCACTCGAGGCGCGCTTTCATGCCCGCACCCTCATGCCTGCGCTAACGCGCTCACAGCGTCTGCATTGGCAAACGGCAGCGGCGCATAGCGCGCACCCATCTCGCGTGCGAGCGTTTCGGTCTCCGCCGACGGCCACCGCCCCGTATCGATGAAAACCGACGCCACACCCGCGCAGCGAAACCGTTGCGCCGCGGCGCGGGCGTCGCTCAGGGCGCGGGTGCGATCCCGGGCGCCATCCCGCGCGACATTGGCCCGCCCATCACTCATCACCAGCGCCAACACGCTGCGCCCTTTCGCCCGTTCCGCCAGGGCCAAAACCAGTCCCGCATCAAGCCCCGAAGCCAACGGCGTGGCGCCGCCGCCGGGCAGTGCCGCAAGCCGCGCACGCGCACGTGCAAGCGATCGCGTGGGCGGCGCCAAAATCTCCGCATGAACTTGCCGAAACACCACCAGCGACACATGGGTGCGGGTACTGTAGGCCTTTGACAAGATCAACTCGATCGCGCCCTTCACTTCGGCCAAACGCTGGAACGCCGCCGAGCCTGACGCATCAACGATAAAGATCACGCTGGTTTCGCTGCGTTCGGCAAAGCGTTTGATGCGCAGATCGCTCGCCATAATCTTCAGCCCTTTGTGTCTTGCCCCGCGCAAGCGCTGCCAGGGCGCAGCTGCCCGCAGTGTCGCCAGGATCGACAGACGCGCGCCATTGCGCGGCAAGCCCGCGCGCGGCGCCACCGGACGCCCGCGCAACACCGACCCCCGACTGGCGCCCTGGCCAGACGCACCTTTGCGCACCGCCCCTTGCGACAACGCCGCCAGCAATTGTTCGGGAATCGCCGCACGCGCCGCCGCCACCACCGTATCGGCCAGCACCTGTGGATCGGGCGGGCATTGATCGCTGCGATCCTGATCGTCCAGGTTCGAATCATCAGGCGGCGGGGGTGGTTGATCCTCCGGCGCTGCGGGCGCCTGGGTTGCGCGCGGCGCCAACACCAACGCGGCGGCCCATGCAAGATCGGCTTCGCTTGCTTCATTGCGGCCATTCAAACCCGCACAGAAAGACGCCGCCCGCGCCGCCTGCATGGTGCAGCGCATCGATACCACACCCAGCGCCGCCGCCGCCTCTACCAATGCGGTGATCTGGGCCGGAGTGAGATCAGCGCGCTTGACCTTGGCGCGACGCTTTTGCGGCGCCGGCGGTGCGGTGATCGGCGCCTCGACGACAAAACTTGCGCGATCATTGAGGATCGTGGCGAGATGGTCATCGCCTTCCCCCTCATCAAGCGCCACAAAACCAAACCGCGCAGGATAAAACATGGAGCGGCCGTCACGCTCCAACCGCACGCCGCCATCATCCAGCGCTGCCGCAATGCGCCCCGCCGCACTCGCCGCGAGGCGTTCCGCACTGGCCAGCACCAGAACACCACCATCAACATCCGCCAACAGGCCAGGGCGCAAAACGGGGGCGCCGGTGCGCAAGGTGTCGGCGACATCAAGGCCGCCCAGAAGGCGATCATCATCAATGCCGATCGGCGCGCGTCGAAAAGGCGCTGTTTTTGGCAGTGCATCGCGCAGCGCCGACAAAATACGATCGCGCCCCGGTCCCGACGGACCGCGCAGGATCAAGCCGCCAAAGCCTGCAGGATCCAGCGCGAACAGCTGCACCGCCGCCAAGGCGCGCTCAACCGGGGTCATGCGCCCAACACCTCAAACACTGCCCGCGCGATGCGCGCCTCTGATCCCGATTCCTCCAGCGGATTGCGCCGCAAGCGATGCCGCAACGCCATCGCAGCAACCGTTTTCACGTGCCCCTCATGCACCGCTTTTCCGCCATCCAACGCCGCGCTGGCGCGTGCAGCGCGCAGCACCGTAAGTTCACCGCGCAGGCCATCCGATCCTACCGCCATGCATAGCCGCGCGATGGTTTCCAACATGCGATCATCAACATGCACTTTTGCAAGCCGCGTGCGCGCCTTCACGAGGCGTGCAGCAATCGCTTCATCCTCGCTGCGCCAGTGCGCGCAAAATGCTGCGGGATCGCGGTCAAACGCATCGCGCCGCTTTACCACCTCAACACGATCAGCAATCGTTGCAGGGGTGCGCACATCCACCGCCAACCCAAAGCGATCGAGCAATTGCGGGCGCAATTCGCCTTCTTCCGGATTGCCTGAACCCACCAGCACAAACCGTGCGGGATGGCGAATGCTGAGGCCCTCCCGCTCGACGATGTTTTCACCGGACGCGGCCACGTCCAGCAACAGATCAACCAGATAATCTTCGAGGAGATTAACCTCATCGATATACAAGAAACCGCGATGCGCGCGGGCAAGAAGGCCGGGCTCAAACGCCTTTTCGCCCTGATTTAAGGCCTTTTCGATATCCAGCGCGCCAACAACGCGGTCTTCCGTGGCGCCCAACGGCAAGTCCACCACCGCAGCAGCGCGCGACACGCTGGCCGCGCCATCCGCTTTGCGCGTGCAGTTGGAGGCGCACGCGCCCGGCGGAGCCGCCGGATCGCACTGATAGGGACACCCCTCCACCACCTGAAACCTTGGCAGCAGCGCCGCCAGCGCGCGCACCGCCGTGGACTTGCCAGCGCCGCGATCGCCAAACACCATCACCCCGCCGATTGTCGGATCCACCGCGGCAATCAACAGGGCGCGCTTCATGTCCTCCTGGCCAACAATGGCGGAGAATGGAAAGACAGCCTTCATGCCACAGCCATGCGCTGAAGTTCGCCATCCTGCAACGCGGCAAGAAACCGCCCTTTTCGCACAAAATGCTTTTGCACGGCTGGCCTCACACGGCGGGCGCGGCAAGGCCGTGGAGCGAGGCCGCCAGCCAAGACCGCCGCGCCTGACGGCCGAGCGCCGTCAATGCACAGGCGATAATCGCATCGGCGCATAGGCCCGCCTCGCGCACCTGCGCCTCTTGCGTGTCGTGGTTTTGGAAGGTGTCCGGCAGGTGCAGTGTCCGCACCTTCAGGCCACGATCCAAAAGCCCCGCCTGCGCCAAATGTTGCAGCACAAAGCCGCCAAAACCGCCAACCGCGCCCTCCTCCACCGTGATCAGAATCTCGTGCTCCTTCGCCAACCGCGCGAGCAGCGCACCATCCAGCGGCTTGGCGAACCGGGCGTCGGCCAACGTCACCGACACGCCCAGCTCTTCCAGCCGCTCTGCCGCTTCCAGCGCATCCACAAAGCGATGCCCGTATGACAAAAGCGCCACCGAGGAGCCTTCCTTGAGCACCCGCCCGCGGCCAATCTCCAACGGCGAATGCGCAGCTGGTATCGCTGCGCCCAGACCCACACCGCGCGGATAGCGCATCGCACTGGGGCGATCATCAATCGCGGCGGCGGTTGCAACCATGCGGGCAAGTTCCGCCTCATCGGCGGGGGCCATCAGCACAAAGTGGGGCAACGCGCCAAGATAGCCGATGTCGAAACTGCCGGCATGGGTGGCTCCATCGGCGCCAACAAGGCCAGCGCGATCCAAGGCAAAGCGCACCGGCAGCTTCTGTAGCGCAACATCATGCACAACTTGATCATAACCGCGCTGCAGAAAGGATGAATAGATCGCCGCAAACGGCTTAGCCCCGCCACAGGCAAGGCCTGCAGCAAACGTGACGGCGTGTTGTTCAGCAATGCCGACATCATAAAAGCGATCGGGGAAACGGGCGGCAAACCGATCAAGACCGGTGCCCGCGGGCATCGCGGCGGTGATCGCAACAATCGCCGGATCAAGGGCGGCGGCGGCGATCAACGATTGCGCGAACACCTCCGTATAGCTCGGTGCTTTGGCTTTTGGTTTGGCCTGCACGCCGGTGGCTATGTCGAATTTCACCACGCCGTGCATTTTGTCAGGCGCGGCTTCGGCCGGGGCATAGCCTTTGCCCTTCTGAGTGCGAACATGCATGACAATCGGCCGCTGCGCCGCTTTGGCCTCGCGCAGTGCGGGTAACAGGGCATGAAAATCGTGCCCGTCGATCGGGCCCAGTACCGCAAGCCCCATCGCGCCGAACAGGCCCTGCGCATCTTCGCCGAGCGCGGTACTCACCGCGCCCACCGCGGGCGCAATCGACATGCCGTTTTCATTGATGATTATAATCAGCCGACCGGCATGACTGGCCGCCATATTCAGCGCCTCATAGGCCATGCCCGCCGACAGCGATCCATCGCCAATCACCGCAATCACATGGCGATCTTCCCCCCGCTGGCGCGCCGCCGCGCTAAACCCAAGGGCCGCAGAAATCGAGGTGGCGGCATGGGCGGCGCCAAACGGATCAAACGGGCTTTCGTCGCGCTTGGTAAAGCCGGATAAGCCGCCGCCCTGGCGAATACTGGTCATGCGGTCGCGCCGACCAGTGAGGATTTTGTGCGGATAGGCCTGATGGCCCACATCCCAGATCACCACGTCATCCGGGGTGTTGAACAGATAATGTAAGGCGATCGTCAGTTCGACCACGCCAAGCCCCGCCCCCAAATGCCCACCGGTTTGACTGACAGCAGCCAGCAGATCCGTCCGGACATCCGCCGCGAGCGCGGCAAGATCAGCCTCAGCAAGTGCACGCAGACCGGCGGGATCGTTGGCGCGATCCAAAAGCGACGGCGGCGGGCGGTTCAAGTCGCGCGGTGCGGTGCGGTCCATGACGCCTCCCTGGCCGTTCCCAGCGCGGCGGGGCGTGGCTAAAGCGAACCCCGACCGTCCATCGCGCTTGACGGCAATTGTGTCCAACAAAGTGGACCATCGCCAGCCGTTCGGCAAGGGCTGCGTGCTGGCGCGCCTTCAGGCCGAGCAGACACCGGTCGGCCCCTCAGGACAAGCGCCCAAGTTTTTGAATTTAATGCAACTTATTCCGAGCCGATCGTGCGATCGGCTCGGGCTTATTCTAGGGGGGCGGCTGCGACACAACGCGCCGATCCCACCCCCCAAGAGAAAAGGGGCGCGCGCCCCCTGCGGGAAACAGCACGCCCCTCGGGCCCCCGGCCCAGTCAAGCGGATAGGATCAGTTGGTCGGCGGAGTAACGCCCGGGCCGATATGCTTGCGGAAGAAGTTCAGGCTGGTTTCCAGAACCTGGCGGCGATGCTCAACAGTCATCGGCGACCACTGGTGGCCCTCTTCCTTCAGCACGACCAACTCAACATTTTTGCCGGCGCGCCGCATCGCATCATACATGATCTGCGATTGGCGCCATGGCACCTGAATGTCGTCATTGCCGGTGATCAGGAACATCGGGATATTGATCTTGTCGACATTGCGAGCCGGCGAGAAACGTACCAGTTGCTCCCGGTCGCGGTCCAAATCGCCGATCGCCTCAGTCCAATACAGGAAGCCGATGCCCAGCGTGCCGCTGCCGCCATTGCCCGCCGAGGCGCCACGGATGCTGTCGGGATTGGCCTCGCCATCGCGGGTCCAGCGCAGCATTTCCGTCAGGTCCGAGACGCCGGCGCCGGCATAGGCGCACTTGAACAGATCACCGTCCAGCTGAGCGGCCGCCATCGTGGCGTAGCCGCCATAAGACCAGCCAGCCACACACATCCGGTTGCGATCTGAGACGCCAGCGGCGACCAGATGATCTGCGCCATCGCGGACGTCATGGCTCATACGCTGGCCCCACTGGCGCCAGCCGGCCGTGACGAATGTCCGGCCAAAGCCGCCGCCGCCCCGGAAATTCGGCTGAAACACGGCAAAGCCATTTGCGGCCCACCAGTGACCAAACGGATCAGAGCCCCAAACATCGCGGCCTTCCGGACCGCCATGCGGGAGAACAATCGTCGGCAGGTTTTTCGCAGTTTCTTCAGTGTAGCCCGGCGGGATCCACAGATAGCCCCACAGGTCAAACCCATCGCGCGCCTTGTACCGCACGATCTTTTTTGTGGGCAGGCTCTCTTTCGCGAGATCCGGGCGCGCCCCGCCGACAAAATCGATGCTGCGGGCGTTGGCGTCATACAGCCAAAAGGAGCCAAGGTCCTGCGGGCCGAATGTGGAGACCAGGAAGCGTTTACCGTCCGAAGAGCGATTGGACAAAGACACGTTGACGGTGTCGCCGAAGTGGCGCTCCAGCGCGCGCCAGGCCCGGCCAAACGTGGCGTCTTTTGGCACGCACCGCCACCGATACTCCCAGTAGCAGCCGGCCAGAATCTCTTTCGATTCCGCCAAGCGAATAACGCTCGATACGTCAAAGCCGGGAACGCTCAACAACTCCTCGGCGTAGGTCCCGGTATTGGTGTCGTACACATACAGGCCTTCGGTGTCTTTGCCGTCTGGGCGGGCCAGCACATAAACGCGGCCAGGGCCATTCGCGGGGCCGATCGCCTGGAAAGTCACACCGCTATTGGCGCCGGCGGCGCCGCGGAAGCGAATCACTTCCACCCACTCCGTCGTGCCCGGTGCGCGGCGCTGCCACACAAAGCCGCGTGCGCCAGGCAGAATGTTCACGCGCATCACCGGGGTGGAGTTTTGATCCACGACCCAGGTTTGCGTGCGCGCGGTGCCTTTTTCGAGAAAGGTCGCCTGTCCGGTGCGGATATTCACGCGGCGCAATTCGTTGCCGCCGAAATCCGGCGCGACAATGAGGATGTGATCGGGATCGTTGGGCAGCAACTCAACGATTTCCGCCGAAATGCCGCGCGGCAAATCGTTGCCGCGGCCCGGCTGGAAGATCGGGATCAGATTGGAGCCGTCCGCATTCGACGAATATAGCTGTTGCACGAAGATAAAGGCGTCATTCACCGTGGTGGTGCGATCAACGCTGGCGATGCCTTGCGCAATCCGAATCTTCTGCTGCACGGTGAAGATCAGCCGATCATTGCCTTTCCAGGTCACGCCGGCAATTTCCAAGTTCTGGTCTGAACGGGCGAATTGGATCGGGGTGGTTTTCTTGGTCTCCCAATCCAGCACAATCAGCACATCGCCCACCGCCTCGCGGCGAATGCCAGCGATGTAGCGGCCATTGCCAGACAGCGCTGCGCCGCGGAAGATGTCCTGTTCAATAAAGGCCTCAATCGGCGGGGCCGCATGGGCCGTCGAAAAGGCGAGCGTCGCGGCCGGAGCCGTAATCGCGAGACCGAGAGCCAGGCTCAGGGCGGTGAAGGCTTTCAAGGATGTCCTCCCACACGAAACCGAAGCCCCGCAGCGGACCCTTCGATGGCCGCTGGGGTTTCGTATTGACCGAAACCGGTAGAACAGCTTTTCCCGCATTTCAATGTCGCAGCGCTTCAAGAGCGCGTGGGGAACACATATGCCTAGCCGTTGGCATACAGAATGGGCAGAACGCCTGACCGCCGCCGCCCAGGCCGATTTGGTCGTCCGCGGACGACTGGCCGAAAGCGGGGCGCTGTTTGACGGGTATCACCCGGAGATGGAGGCCGTCCATCTGACGAACGCCTCGCTGTTGGAGGGCTGCTTTGCCGAAATCGGCTGGCCGGGGCGTGACGTGGTCGGCGAAGAGGCCGCCGCCGCCGCCATGCTGGTGCTGCAGCACGCGATTTCGCGGCCAGACCTGCAACGCGCCGGGCTGGAACTGCTGCTGGAGGCGGTCCAGGCGAACCAGGCCAATGCCCTAGACGCGGCCTATTTGTCTGACAGAATTGCGGTTTTTGAAGGCCGCCCGCAGCTGTTTGGCAGCCAATTCGATTGGGATGAGAGCGGCGCCTTATCGCCCGCCCCGATCCATGATCCCGAAGGCGTGGACGCCCGCCGCGCCAGCCTCGGCCTGCCGCCGCTGGGCGAAACCATCGCCGCGATGCGCGCCCGCGCCGCCGCCGAAGGCGAAACCGCCCCGCAGGATCTTGCCGCGCGCAAGGCCGCCTTCGCCGCCTTCCTCGCACGCACAGGCTGGCGCTGAGCCGCTCGACGTGCCAACAACCCGACCTCGCATCGGACCACCCTTCGGAGCCGCGCAGCCATGAGAAAGATTTTGATCGGCCTAGCGATCGTCTTGGTAATCGTCGTTGGCGCAGGAGCCGCAGGCTTCGCCATGATGCACCGGCCAGACATCCCCTATGCCGAACTCGACAAAAAATATGGCTACCCAGCCGATGAAACCAAGCTGATTGATCTGGGCGATGGGCTGGCGGCGCATGTCCGCGTGACGGGCGACCAGACTGGCAAAGATATGGTGCTGATCCACGGCTACACCGCCTCCAGCCATACCTGGGATTCGCTGGTCGATCGCCTGAAGGGCGACTATCGCCTGATCGCGATTGACCTGCCGGGCCATGGGCTGACGCGCACGCCCTCCGGCTACAAGGCCACCATGGAAGGCTTCGCCGACTATATCGATACCGTGATGGAAAAGCTGGGCGTTGCCCGAGCCACGGTGATTGGCAGTTCGATGGGCGGGCACACCGCGTGGCAGCTTGCGTTGCGCCATCCAGATCGCGTGGAGGGCCTAGTGCTGGTCGCTTCGGCCGGCTGGCCGGTGCAAAGCGAAGACGCGATCCTGAATTCGCCGACCGGCCAGATGCTGCGCAACCCGGTATTTGGCCCGATCATGCGCGACCTCGACGCCACCACCATTTTCACCCAGGGCCTAAAGGCGAGCTTCTTTGACGAGAGCCTCGCCACCAAGGCGATGGTAGAGCGTTACACCGAATTGTCGCGCGCGCCCGGGCACCGCGCCCTGATCCTGGATTTGCGTTTGAATAGCGCCACGCGCAACCCCGCCACGCCGGAGATGCTGGCGTCAGTGCAAGCGCCCACGCTGATCCTGCACGGCGACAGGGACGCGCTGGTGCCGGTGGAGTCCGGCAAACGGTTTGATGACGCGATCCCGAATTCTCGGCTGATCGTGTACGAAAACATCGGCCACATGCCGCAGGAGGAAACTCCCGATCGCGTCGCTGGCGACATCAAGGACTTCTTGACGGTGATCCATCCCGAGCCGCCATCCGGCGCCCCCATGACCCCGCCGACACGCTAAAGCAAACCCGAGCCGACCGGTATCCAACCCGGATCAAGTCCGGGGCAGGCGCGGCCTGAAAGCGCACGGCGCATCAGCGTCACGAAAGCGCGCGCCAACTGCGGCCGCACAGCCGCGCGGTTTGGAGCTCGGAGCTTTTGCACAATTGTATCCTTAATGACCCGCTAGCGCCCGCCAAGATGGCGCGCGACGAACGCGTCCATCCGCGCATACGCGGTTTTGCGCATCCCGATCTCAAACAGGGTGTGATCGCCGCCCTCAATCAGCAGCAATTCATGGGGTTTGCCCGCCGCCCGCAGCACACGGGCCATCATCTCTGATTGCTGCGGCGGGACAACATCATCAACCTTGCCATGAATGAGCAAAACCGGCGCAGTGATGCGATCAGCCATACGGGCCGGCGATGTGGCCGCCAACGCATCATCATCGCGGCCGAGTTCGCCAATCGACACACGCCAATACAAAAATCCCGATGAGCGTTCCGCCGTATACAGGGCGCGATCATGCCTGAGCATTTCAATCAGATCGCTGACGCCAGCCACCGACACCACGCACTGAAACAGGCCCGGATCCCGCGCCGCGCCCATCAGCGCGGCATAACCCCCATAAGACCACCCCACGATGCAGGCGCGCTCGGGATCTGCTTCCCCCGCTTTCACCAGCGCCTGAAACGCATCGATGACATCATCCTGCATGCGCTTGCCCCACTGGCCCTGGCCCGCGCGCACAAATTGCAAGCCAAACCCCTCAGAGCCGCGGAAATTCGGCTGCACCACTAGATATCCGCGCGCGGCAAACAGCTGAACCAGGGGGTCATAGCCATAATAATCGCGCGCTTCCGGGCCCCCGTGCGGCATCACTACCACTGGCTGCGGGACGCCATCGGCCGAACGATGCCCGGTGACATAGGCCCACAACTGCACGCCATCGCGGGTGGTAAAATCAATCACCCGCGTTGGCGCGAGTTTGCGCCCCGCGAGTTCTTCCACCGTATCGAGGATACGGTTCATCGTGCGGGTGGTGCGATCGAAACCCCAATAGACGCCGGGATTTTGCGGCGTTTCGGAGCGCACAAGCCAGACCGCGCCATCCGCAGACGCGCCAACAATCATAATCTCGGCATCAACGCCAATCGTACGTTGCAACGCGGCAAGATCGCGGCCAACCTGGGGATTATCGCTGGTGCATTCGGTGCGCTTCACCACTGTGCAGGTGGCGAAAATTGCGCCCGTTGCTGCGTTGAAAAATACACCGGACACATCAGCGCTAGAATGGGCGTAAATCGGATCGCCATAGGCGCCAGTGGCGGTGTTATACAAATATAACGCCGCAAAATCGCGCCCGTCGGGCCGCGCAATCACATAGACTTCATTCGCGCCCGGACCGGCTGTGAGCACCTGGAAATCCGGTGAGTTGGTGGCGTCGCTGGTGCGGGTTTCAATGATTGGAACCCACGCAACGCTGTTGGGCGCGCGGCGCAGATAGTGAAAGCCCTGCCCCCCGCGCAAGGCATCGGCGCGGATCACCACCCGGCCTGTGCCGTCGACATAATATCTCACGGTGCTGGCGGAACCGAGGCTGGAGCCGGCGGGGATCAATTCACTCGCCGACAAATCCGCCCGCCACAGGCGCGGCTCGACCTCCACCGTGCTCAGCAAAATCGCATGCGGATC
This sequence comes from Caulobacterales bacterium, assembly GCA_044356795.1. Classification (GTDB taxonomy): domain Bacteria; phylum Pseudomonadota; class Alphaproteobacteria; order Caulobacterales; family Aquidulcibacteraceae; genus JBIKVO01. Next base: position 2,890 of record JBIKVO010000023.1, on the reverse strand, counting down.
GCGCGGCAGCATCGACACCAACGCCACTGACGTGCCGGGCTGAATGCGGTTGCTTTGGTCGATGTTCAACGCCGTCAACTGCGAGCCGTCGGGCCGGGCGATATAGATGGTGGCGACGACCCAGGCACGGTTGGGATTGGCAATGGCCTCCGAACGGCTGATCGGGCGCCGTTGGCGATTGACAAATTGCGAGACGCTGAACAGTAGGCGGCCCGATTTCCACGCGACCCAATCGATGTCCTGGCCGCGCTCATACGATGTCGACAGCACCGCCTTCGCCGCCCGCGTGCGCCAATCCACGGTGACGACCGCCTGCCCGCCGGGGCGGCTTTGGATGCCGACGATATGTTGCCCGTCCGGCGATAGCGACACCTGCTGGATGGTGGGCAGCGCCAATAACGCGTCGATGGTGGGCGGCGGCAGAGCCGCGGTGGGCGCAGCCGTTGGCGCCGGTGTTTGTGGTGGCGTTTGGGTTGGCGTTTGGGTTGGCGTTTGCGCCGACGCCGAAACCGCGAAGATGCACATCGCCGCTGCGGCCGTCAGCCGCCAAACCACCGCCTTCACCCACCCGGCCATGTTCGCCTCCCGCGCGTTTCGCCTACGGCCCCGTCAGTTTCTGCGCCAGCGGGCACAGCGTCGCTGCGGCCTCCTGCGCTGTCATGCGTTTGCCTCGCCACACCAGCGCCCGGCCTTCAGGCCCGGCGGCGGTGCAGGTCTTCACACTGCCGTCTTCGTTCAAGGTGAGCAGCGCCGAACCGACCGCTTCCAGCTTCAGCGCATTGAAGCGGCTGAAATCGACCGACCAGCCATTCGCGCTGCCGCGATTGGAGGCGGCGAACAGGCCCTCGCCCATAGCCTCGAAATCGACGCCGCTGGTTTCGCCGGCAAACACGAATTGGTTTTTCGCTGCATCCTGTAGCCAATAGGCCTTGGTCGCGTTGACATTGCCAAGGGCGGTTGTCAGCGCGATATCCACCACGCCATCGCCATTGATGTCTTCCACATCCGGCGTGAAGAAGCGCTGCACGCCCTGTTGCACGAAGGTTTGCAGCGGTTGGCCAGCGATGTCGAACAGCGCGACGGTCATCGTCCCGTCGTCAGCGTCGGCGGCGGCCGGCTGAAAGCTGAAATGGCCGGTGTGTTTCGCGCCGACGATCTGGCACTGCATGGCCGTAGCGGGGGACGAGGCGTTGATGTCGATCGTCTCGCAGCCTGGCAGCGCGGGGCCGGCGGGCGGCGTCGCCATCGCAATCTTCGGGGCCTCCGACTTTGCGGCGTCCTTGGCGGCGGGCGCGGGGGGTTGGCAGGCGGCCAATGCGGCCCCGAGAGCCGCCCCCAGAACAAGGGCGCCCGTGGCCGCCAGCAGCCAATTCTTGCGATGATGGATCGTCACGTCCGTCTCCTGCGGTCTGCCTGCATCCCGCAGATGCCGCCAACTTAGCCAGACATTGCCACAGCGTCACGGACGCAGAACAATCAATCCTTCGCGCGCTCGACATAGGCGCCGTCGGCGGTGTTCACCACAACGCGCGTGCCGGCCTCGATGTGCGGCGGCACCATGGTGCGCACACCATTGGAGAGTTTTGCCGGCTTATATGACGAGGAGGCGGTTTGCCCCTTCGTCACCGGTTCCGTCTCGACGATCTCCAACGTCACCTTGGTCGGCAGGTCGATCGACAGCGCCTGGCCCTCAAACATGGTCAGGAACACTTCCATTTCCGGCACGAGATAGGCCGCCTGATCGCCCACCGTGTCCTTTCCAACAGTGACCTGTTCATAATTGGTCGGGTTCATGAACACATAGCCGACGCCCTCATCCTCATAGAGGTAGGCGTGCTTGACCTCCTCCACGAAGGCCTTCTCCAGGCCGTCGGTGGTTTTGTAGGTGACAGTGGTTTTGGTGCCGTCGGTGATGCGGCGCATGACGATGGTGGTCGTCGGGGTGCCTTTGCCGGGCCGGAACGTCTCATGGCTCATGACCACATAGAGCTGGCCGTCGTCGTGCTCGATCACATTGCCCTTGCGCACGTCGCTGGCGATCACCTTGACCATGGAAGCCTCATGAAATGTCAAAAGCCGGACGACCGCAGAAGGCCGTCCGGCGAAACTTGGTGGGGCCTCTTAGCCGGTTGGCGGGCGCAAAGGAAGGGGTGGGGTGTGGGGGCAAGGCAGCGTCTTAAGCTCTTTGCGTGCTGCTAGCCGACATCGTTTCGACCGGATCCATCTTGGGAGGCTTTGATGACGGTCGGATTTCTGAATGAGATGCGGGCAGCACCCGATCATCGAGTGGCTTCGATGGCGACGGTTCCGCTGGACGAGATCCTGCTGGCGACACTCATGCTGGCGACACTCATGCTGGCGACACTCATGCTGGCGACACTCATGCTGGCGACACTGGGCTTGCGATCTGCGGCGGCGATGTTTGGGAGCGCTTTGAAGATTATGCCAGCGAAGGCATCGATTGGCTGCGGCGCTGTTTGCCGTTTGTGCAGGGCGACCCGCGCGCGCAGACGTTCCGCCCAATGTTCCGCCTGATCGAGCCCGTCACGCTTGAGCGGGGCTTTGCATCCTGGGCGGCGTCTGTGCACACGGCCAGGCAAACCGGGCATGGCGCATCGCCGGAAGTCATCGCGATCGACCGCAAGACCATGCGCGGATCGAAAACAGCGCCCCGGTACAAACAGCGCCCCGGTACAAACAGCACCCGATGGGACCGGCGCTCTCCATTTGGTCGTGGCCTGTTGGTCTTGGCCTGTTGGTCTTGGCCTGTTGGTCTTGGCCTGTTGGTCTTGGCCTGTTGGTCTTGGCCTCTGCCAGCGAGGCGGGCCTGGTGCGCGCATAGCGCGCCGTTGACGCCTAATCCAATGAATGTGCGTTCCGCAATTGCTTG
>JBIKVO010000305.1:0-4253 GCA_044356795.1 Caulobacterales bacterium | reverse complement strand
CAGGCGGTCCATGTCCGACGGCGGGGGCTGTAGATAGAGCGTGACCGGACGATCCAAGCCAATCAGATCGGCGAGGCGGAATGTGGATGCAGCGGTATTCTCCGCGACCAGGGAGTCGGCAAACACTGTGAGGTACGACTCCGCGGTTGCCCGGACATTCGACTGCGTCCGCTCCTCCATGGCGAGAAACGCATTTGCGACCTGTTGCGCGATGGGGTGCGGCGCCGTGAGCGTACACACGCGGCCGTCCCGGCTCTGCCAGCCGCCCCGCATGGCCTCCGCGGTTTCCTCCATCCGCGACAGCCGATCGCGCACTTCTGCGAAATTCTTCCGGCCGTCCGGTGCGGTGTGAAGGACATCAAGAATGACGCCGACCAAAAGGCTCGAGGCCGAATTGCGCCAGAACGGCGCTTCGTTGGTTTCTCGCGTCGGCGCCGTCAGGATCTCAACGATGTTTTGCACATCGCGCACTTCATTGTCGCCACGGCGCACTTCCAGCAGCGGATTGAACTTTGCGCTGTCCAGGCGGGTCGGCGCGAAGCGAACGATGTGGGAGGCTTGGGCCCGATATCCCGCCGTACCGGTAAAGCCCAATCGAGCATCGCCATCAGCGAGCTCACCTTTGGGATCGAGCGCAACGATTGATCCTTCCCAAGAGAGCAGCGTCGGCACGACAATGCCCCGGCCTTTGCCGGTGCGCGTGGCGCCGAGGATGAGCGCATGGCCTGGTCCGTCATAGGTGATCGGGCGCTGCCCAAGGGCGCCGCTCAAAACCCCCAGCACCATGCCGGTTGTGCGCCCCAAAAGGCCGGCGCGCTTGATGTCGCGCGCATCCGCCCAGCCGCCATAGACGATGTGGCGGCCCCGGGGATTTGACGGCAGAAGCGGCGCGCCCGAAGACAGATGCAGCGCCACGTAAAGACCGGCGCCGACGCCGCCGAGCATGAACAGATTGGCGAAGGCGAAGATCGACGGATTGTCCTGCGCCAGCGCCTCTTGCCAGCCGAAGAACGCCAGTGGCCAATAGAGGCGGACCGGCCCAAAGGCGATCAGCGGCTCCCCGAAGCGCGGCGCAAAGTCGAAATAGCCGGCGACAATCCAGCACGCCGTGGCCCAGAACAGCAGCATAACGGCAAGGCCCGCCCCGCCGGCAACAGCGAGTTCATTCCAGCTTGAAGGCGTCTCATCGAGCCAGATGCGGATCGGCGCGGCATAGTCCGCCCCGCCGAGGCCATCGGAGACCAGCAGCATGCGCACGGCGGTGGCTGCGCCCATCACGGCCCCAGCGAAAGCGCAGATCATCGGCCAGGCGAAAACATCGCCCATGCTGTCACTTGCCCGCGCGCGCCAATCGAACAGCGCAAACGGCCAATAGATCGGCAGTTCGCCCAGCGTCAGCAGCGGATCGCCGAGCGCCTTCTGGTAGTCGAGCAAATGGGCGGCCGCCTGCGTGCCGAGACCGCTCCCGAATGTGAAGATCGCCAAGCCAACGACCAAGGCATTGATCAAAGTGCGCGACATAAGGTCTGCTCCGCCTCGGCCATGAACTTCTGACACGGACTATCATCGCCATATCGCCACCTTGCGTCCGCCAATTTCATCCTTTGGCGTCACCCTGCAGTTCGGTCTTCCCCGTGACATCGTTGATCTGTCTGCGCAGAATGGCAGGCTTCGCCTCTGATTTCACGGCGGCCGTCGGCCGCCAGGGCGTACACTAAGCCAAGGCACAACGACAAAAGAACGAAAGGCAAGATAACCAAGGGTGCGGCGTTCGTTTTGTCGTTGTGCGCCATGGCGTTTTCGCAAGGTGCGCTTAAGACTTCCACAGTGCCGATGAGGTACGCACTCTACCGTGCGGTTTGGCGGGAGTTTCAGCGATGGCGCCGCGCAGTTTCAATCGCAGCCTGCGGTCAGGCGAGAATGAAGACGAAGACGCGCTATCGATTGAGCTGCGAGGTGGCGAGAGCGCGAATTCTTTCCGTATCGGCGCGCGCTTGGATGCACGGATGAAGCGCAAGCCGGGCGGCGGTTCTGCACAACCGCGTGCGCCGCGCGCCAAACCTGACTCTCATGCCAGCGATCCGCGCCAGCGGGTCATCGTCAAGGTGCACTACTTCAAGCATGGCGGCAGCGGGGCAGCGGCTTTGAGCGCCCATGCAAGCTACATCGAGCGCGAAGGCGCGCGCCTGGACAACGAGGCTACCCCGCACGCGGACTATTTGAGCCGCGAGGGTCAACATGGCTTCTATGACGCCGCACAGACCGGCGTGGACGGGCGCGAACAGCTGGTCCAATGGGGCCGCGAGGACAGCCGACATTTCCGCATCATCCTCTCCCCGGAGAACGGCCAAGCCCTAAGCGATCTCACCGGCTATACGCGGGAAGTAATGACGCGGGCCGAAGCCGAACTCGGCCGGCCCTTGCAGTGGGTGGCGGTCAATCATTGGGACACGGACAATCCGCATACCCACATTGTGCTGCGCGGGCGTGATGGCGCTGGCAAACCGCTCAGCCTGCCGGACAACTTCATCAAGCACCGCTTCCGCGAAATGGCGCGGGATGTTGCGACCGAACGGTTAGGCCCGCGCACGCCCGATGATGAACGCCGCGCCAAAGACCGCGAGGTGTGCGCACCCCGTCTGACCAGCCTCGACAAAGCCATCGGCCAAGAGCTGGACCCTGCCGGCAGGGTGCGCATGGCGGCGCTTGGGCAAAGCGTGAGTCACAGGGGCCTTGCAGCCCTGATGAAGGCGCGCCTAGTGGAGCTGTCCCGCTTGGGGCTGGCGCAGGAGATCAAGCGCGGGATCTTTGCCCTCTCGCCGGATTGGCAAGACCGGCTGCGCGCGTTGGAGCTCCACGCCGATATCCGCCGCAGCAGGTTCGCCAAGAACCGGGGCGAGAAGGCGCCGTCCAGGGCCGTGGAGGGCGATCGAGGGCGATTGGAGGAAACGCCCGGAAACGCGGGGAAAGGTCAGGAAACAAGCGAGGGCCGTTTCGCCTTTGATCGCGTGGCAAAGGCCTTGAGCGCCGAGACCGGCAAACCCTTTCGCGATCTTGGCCCGAGAACCCAGCGATGGACAGTGCGCGGCGAGGTGGATTTGCCCACTGGCAAACACCTTGCCCTGGAGCGGCATGATCGCGTCACCCTGGCGCTGAAACCCGCCGGGCTGGATGTGCAGGCCGACGCCAAGGTGATGGCTGGAATGACGAATGGGATGGCGCAGATCACGCGGGCGATCGGGATCGATCGATAGCCATACGCACGCTGATTAACCATCGCCCACGAGTTGCTTGGCGGCGTGGCGCCGGGCTTGCGCCGCCCGCTTCGAACGGGGCGCAGACGTGAAATCGACCAAACCCAAGAGACGAAAAGCGCAGCGAGGCGGGTCAAAGGATCCGCAGCAAATGTCCATTTTCGATCTGCTGGAGCCCATGCCGGCGCTGCCGCCCGTCGCCAAACCCAAGCGCCCGAGACGCGCGCCGGCGCCAGCGGTAACCCGGCCCGCTGTGCTGACGCCGGCCGAAGCGGCAGCCTATCTCAACATCAAGCCAGCGACGCTGAAGAGCTGGCGCGCAAAGGGCATCGGCCCCGCCTTCGTGAAGCGCGCGGCGCGCCTGATCGGCTACACGCCGGCGGCTTTGGACGCCTATCTGGCCCAAACCACGCCGCGCAAGGCGTGAACCCCGCGGCTGCGGCAATCTAACTTTTCTCCCGAAACCATACATTGTGGCCGTGGGCGATGGAGGGCGATGGGCGGCTATCGATAGCGCGGGAGAGTTCAAGGCGGCAAAGCCATGCAACGTGCGGACACGGAATGTTCGCGCATACCGATTTTGCGCCGATTCTCGGTTTTCATTGCCGCGTTGAAAGCGATTGCTGGCGCAACTCGCGGCCGCTCTCCTTGGCCTGTCGGGGCGTGGTTTGCCGCGACGCACCGGAGACCAGATCATGCGCTATGATGAACTTCTGACGGTCGAAGAAGCGGCCGAGCGGCTCAAGATTTCCAAGCACACGCTCAATCGCTGGCGCGTCACCGGCGAGGGCCCGCCCTTCGTGAAATACGGCCCGCGGCTTGTGCGCTATCTCGAAGCCGCGCTGTCAGAATGGGAAAAACGCCGCACCCGGCGCTCCACCAGCGACATGGGCGCGGACGCTGGGCGATGAGCTTTCTCGAATGCCACCCGGCTCGCGCCGGTCAAGGGCAAGCTTTGCGCAGCCGAAGCCGCGCCCTTGACCGGCGCTGCGCGGGGCG
>JBIKVO010000304.1:0-4266 GCA_044356795.1 Caulobacterales bacterium | reverse complement strand
CACATCGCAATTGTCGATGATGACATTGTCGCGGCCGTACACCCCGCGGATCGAATTGATCGACTGGCACACCAGCATGGCCTGGATGTCATAGCCGGCCATCAATCCCATCGCCCGCTGAAAGCCGGGCAACGCGCCGAGCAGCGGAAACTCATCCAGCAAGAGCAAAGTGCGATGACGCCGCAGCCGTCCCAGACTGTCTGACACTTTATCTTCGGTGAGTATGCGCACCACGAGACCAACGATCAAACGCATCAACGGCATCAATCTGTCGATGTCTGATGGCGGCGGTTGCAGATAGAGTGTGATCGGGCGCTCCAGGCCAACGAGATCGGCAATGCGGAATGTCGATGCGGACGTATTCTCCGCCACAAGCGTGTCGGCAAACAGGGTGAGATAGGATTCCGCTGTCGCGCGCACATTGGATTGTGTGCGCTCCTCCATCGCGAGATAGGAATTCGCGGCCTGCTGTGCGATCGGATGCGGCGTCACCATCGCACACACGCGCCCATCGCGGCTTTGCCAGCCGCCGCGCATGGCTTCGGCGGTTTCTTCCATCCGCGAAAGCCGGGACCGGACTTCCGCCAAGGTTTTTCGGTCATCGGGCGCCGTGTGCAAAACGTCGAGGATCACACCAACGAGAAGGTTAGACGCCGATGTCCGCCAGAATGGCGCTTCATTCGTTTCGTGTGTTGGCGCTGAGAGAATTTCCACGATGTTTTGCACGTCGCGGACTTCATCATCGCCGCGCTGCACTTCCAAAAGCGGATTGAACTTGGCGCCCCCCCCTGTCAGGGTAGTTGTCCGGCCCTTCCATTTTGGTCATCATTTTCGGGGGGCGGGATAGGATGATGAGGAGATGGCGTTGGTCGTGGCGATGATCGAGCCTCGGCGGTCCGCAATGAGCCAGCGCGGATCGGTCGAGCCCGCGCCCTCGCACCAATCGAGCGGATCATCAACGCGAGGGCCTATTTTCAATACCAGCGATGAATGAAAGCCTTAGTCAAGGGCTCCAACGAAAAGTACTCTATAAGGTCATTTCGACTTGTCCGGCCTAGCTATTAACCAATAAACTGTCGAAGCAAAAACACATAGAACGATTGATAATGTTAACTGACCGGCATAAGTCGGGATCGCCGCAATACTGCGATTTGCGAAAGCTGCGGGGCCAACAAAAAGAACCCAGAGCAAACTACCTAACCCGATGCCTGCAACAATATGACTTCCCAATTGTGTCCATTCGAACTTCTCGAGGAGCATGGCTATCGGTAAGGCAATAAACATTGCAACCGCTGCCGAAAAAACAACGACTGTGTGCAAAAACCATCCGAATCCCGCAGAATTGGTGGCCACCAGGGCGAGTGGGCTTAGCACGATACCGGGTGCCAACGAAGCAATAATCAGCGCCACCCACTTTCTCCTAGTGCGTTGCCCACCATTCTTCCCGTTGGAACGCCTCAACATGGTCCGGACCTTGCTCGGCAATTTTCCTCAATTCGCGGCGCTCTCGGTGGTGCCTGGCCACGCCAAACGCTGCTTAACGTTTCTGCAAGTGGCGAGTCTGGAGCCTGAAGACCAGAAGTGCCTTCGCCCCAATTCTGAATAATGGTGGACGAGTCGTCCTGACTAGGGACAGGCTCCCTTATTACAACCCCTGGGAACAAAGGGTGGCCTGGCAGGGTAACATTTACGACGACCGGATTGCCAGTCAGCTCATTCTTCGAGAGGTATGAAATCACAGGGCTTACTCTAAAGGGCAACATGCCGCCAACTCCCGGAGTTGCATCGTTAACACTGCCCATCTCATTAGCGGGCAAATCAATAGCGGCAGGCGTTGGGTTATTTACTACCCAGTCAAGAGTTGCTTGGTACGAATTCGGAGATTGCGCAGGCTCGCTGTAGAAGTGGTAGGAGCTGTGTTCGTTCGGTATGTCGACAAATCCTTCCGGCGTGCGAAACGGAACCCGATATGCTGATGTTTCGCAAACAGTAGTCCCGGCATCCGATGTACATTCAGTGCCACTCGGATCGCTGGCATTGACCGGATCATTGCCGACATAGGCATAGAGATTGAGATCGTCTTCGTAGCCGATCGGGTCGGTTTGCAGGAACCGGCCCAGGCGCGGGTCATAGACGCGCGCTTTGTAGTGGTACAGCGCCAGTTCCGGCAGGGCGGCCTGGCCGGTATAGCGGAAGCGGGAGAGCATGGCGCCGCCAGGGCCGGACCACGCCGACGGCTCGCCATAGGGGCCGTAGGCGAGCGGGCTCGCCGCGCCGCTGGCGTTGGTCGTGGCGATGATCGAGCCCTGGCGGTCTGCGATGAGCCAACGTGGATCGCTTGTCCCGGCACCCTCGTACCAGACAAGCGGTTCGTCAACGCCAGGGCCGTGCACGTAGCGGCGAAGCAGCGTCCCCGTTCCGCTGTATTCCGCGATCAGGCGATCGCCGTCATAGTGAAATAGCGTGGTGACGCCAGCGCCCGTGTAAGAGCGAATCCGGCCGAGCGGATCATAAACAATCGCGCCCAATTCCTCCGACGTCGACGTCTTCAGGACGCGCGTGAGGCGGTTCTCCAGATCATATTGGAAGGTGCGCCCGCCATCGCCAGACGAAAGCCCCGTGAGATTGCCGCGCGCGTCGTGCGTGACGGCGGCTCCCGCGACATTGGTGTATTGGTTGAGCCCGTTGCGCGCATAGCTCTCGTTCAGCGCAGGGACGGTGCGCTCATACACCGCCACCAGCGAGCGCTGCACCATCTGGCCGGCGACATTGTAGGAAAACGCCCAGTTGGCGTCGTGCGCTGTGCCCGCGCCTTCGAGATCATGCGCGAGGGTGGAGAGGCGCGAGGCGGGCGTGTATCCGTAAGTGGTCGACGCGCCATTGCCGCGGACCAAAGACGTGCGCCGCGATTGCGCGTCATAGCCATAATCGGCGATCAGATTGAGGCCGGAAGACGCGCCATTGAGCTGCACCTGATCGGCGCGATTGAGCGCGTCATAGGTGGTTTGCGCGAAGAAGGCGCCGCCGGGATGGCTGACGCGCGTGCGGTTGGACGCGGCGTCGTATTGGGATTCCACCCGCCAGCCGAAGCTGGTCTCATACTGCAGGCGGCCCACTGTATCGTAGCAATAGTCGATGCCGTTGGAGAGGGCGGTGCAATCTGCGGACGGCGTCAGGTCCGCGGAGAAGCGCGCAAAGGTGCGCCGGCCGGCGAGGTCATAGCGCGAGGTCACGTCTGTTGTGGTGCTGTTGGGGACGTCCTTGAGGACTTCGCGATTGAGCGCATCATAGGTGAAGGTCATCTCCTCGCCGCTGCGCAGCCGACGCGTGACCCGATTGTCGTTCGGATCATATCCATATTGCTCAAAGTCATTTGGATTAAAGGCCTGGGCGCCAAGAGTTTGCGACGGGAAATACAACCGCCGCAAACGGTCGAACCCGTCATAGTCCATGTTGGACAGATTGTTATTGGCGTCCATCACGGTGTCGAGCTGACCGTTGGGCGTGTAGGCGCGGGTGGCGTAAATCTGCGCGAGCGGCGTGCCGACCGCGCGCCGTTCGCGGATCACCTGCCCTTCGGCGTCATACTCACTGCGCGAGATGCGATCGGGGCCGTTCGCCCCTTGAGTCGACAGCGTGCAGGCGCTGGTCGGCAGCGATCCATAGACCGCCGGATTCATGCGAACGGCGACGCAATCAGGCCGATTTTGCGCGTCGTAGCTATATTGCGTGACGCCGCCATCGGGATCGGTCATGCGCGACACACGGCCGGTCGGGAGATAAGCATAGGTCGTGGTCGCCCAATCATTCGGCGCCGCCTGCCCTGTCGCCTGCCGCACGCGGTCCACCAGACCATCGATATTGTAGCGCCATTCGCTAGCGGCGCTTGTGCCCGCCGGCCCGTCATAGCGGGTCAGGCGGCGCGACGCATCATAGCTTCCCGTATGCACAAAGCCGCGCGGATCGGTGACGCTGGTGATGTCGCCAACCGCGTTTCGGGTAAATGTGGTGACCAGATCATTCGCGCCATTTTCGACCGTGACGGACTGGAGATAATTGGTCGACGGATTGTAGGCGTTGCGCACTTCCCGCCCTGTGGGATCCAGGCGCGTGAGCAGCTGCCCCAATGCGTTCCAGCTGTAGGTCGTGACCGGCGCAACCAATGTCGCAGCACTGGTCGTTCCGTCGTCGACGGCCGGCTGCGTCATGCTTTGGATCAAACAGCGATTGGGCAGCAGCGTGTAGGTCGTAACCGCCCCGCGCCCA
>JBIKVO010000303.1:0-4271 GCA_044356795.1 Caulobacterales bacterium | reverse complement strand
CCGAGGTCATTTCGGAATGGGGCGCCGAGGTCATTTCGGAATCCAGTGCCGAGGTCATTTCGGAACCGGGCGCCGAACTCATCTCGGAATCAGGTGCCGAAGTGCCCCGGAACCCGCAGGTCGGGCGCATCGATCACGGTGATCGGAAACCGCGACGCAACCGCTACCCCGTGCCAACCCTTCTGGCCGATAATGGCAAGGTGTTTAAAGCCCATCTCGGTGAAGGCGTTGGCGGGGAATTCGCCCTCGCGGCATTTGATCTCCTGCAGGCACAGCACGTCGGGCTTCGCCTGCCCCACATAACGGGCCAGATGGGGCAGGCGGATACGCACCGAATTGATGTTCCAGGTGGCGAGGGTCAGCGTGGGCATAACCGTGCTTACCGTGATTGCGTCCGGCCGCGAAGCCGACCGGCGCCGATTCGCCGCCGTGGGCTGGTGGGCCGCCGGGTGTGCGGTTTGCGTCGCCCAACAGCACGGCGATGCGTCGGCGGGGTGGCTTGAAAGACGGTGGCGGCCAGGCTGATCAGTGCGGTGACAAGGGCCACGCTGTCAGGCGTCAGGGTAGGCATGGGGGGCTCCTTCGGGCAGTGCAGGTGTCCAACCGGCAGCCACTAAGGCGTAGGCGGGAACGATGTTCTTGGTATGTTCCGAGGATTAATGAAGGGTTAAAGGCTGCGAGCGAGCCGCAAAAGACGCTTGCGGCGCAGGGATGGTCAATAGGGGCGAAATGATCGCGCCACCGCGCGACGGCGCTCAGGTTTGACGGCGCTTAGGCCGGCGCCGGGGCCGGGGTGCGCGTCGCGCGCCACAGGCCCACCGCGGCGATCGCGCCAGCGCATGCCGCATTCCCTACAGTCACCCATAGTCCCGGCAGGGTCTGCATGGTCACGTCGAGCTGCGCCATCGCCAGCGCGCCAAGCGGGTGCTCCTTCGCCATCGCCACCAGTGAGCGCTGCATCTCCATCTCAACGCCCGCGACGCTGGCATAGGCAAGGCCCGCGGCGGCAAAGCCGGCACCGGCGGCGATGCTGAGAAACGCCGGCCCGCGTAACCAGAGCCCTGCCAAAAGGGCGCCGGCCAGCAGAAAAAAGGCCCCACCCGCCAGCCATTGCACAATCGCGGGGGCCGCCCGCGCCGCGCGTTTCGGCGCCGCGATCGATGGGGCGGGCGGTTGCAGACCGGGCGTCGGCGAGATGCTGGCGCGGTGGATCAAGTCCGGCGCTGCGGCGTCGATCGAGGGGGCGGAAAAGTCCGCCCCCGCCTCGATCTTTAAGCCCAAAGCCAGTTCATACCCGCGCGGCTCAACTAAGGTTTTGCCCGCGCACGAGATCACAAACCACGGGAGCGCAAAGCCCAGCAACGCAACCAGCTTCACTAGCCGCACCGCAACGGCAAACCGCCCGGGTTTGGGGCTGGCGTCCAAGCTCGTTTACGCCGCCGGCCGCGGCGCGGCGCTCGCATCCGCTGGGCGCGATCCCTGCGTCAGCCCGACGATGGCGATCAACACCACGGTCACGCAGCCGCCCACCGTGATCCATAGGCCGGGTTCAGCGGTGAATTGGAACATGCCTTGCGCCATGGCCGCCATCTGATCGAACTGCGCGGCCGTCGGGTCGCCAGACATGGCCGCGTTTTTGTCCGGCGGCGGCATGGATTTGGCCAATTCTGCCTTGAAGCCGTTCTCCGCCAGCGCGTAGGTCGCGGCGGCGAGGCTGCCGGCAATCGCGGCGATCGCGGCTGAGGCGCCATGGAACGCTGTACCCTTTAGGAAAAACCCGGCGATCAGCCCCAACACCAGCAACGCCGCTGCACCGGCGGCCAGATATTGCAATTCCTTTGGCGCCCATGCTGAACTGATGCCTTCAGCGCCTGGCAAATCGCCGTTGACGGCGTTCATCTCCGCCTGCTTCTGCGCCGCGGCGGCCATCCCCTGCGGCTTCAGTTCGGCGCCAATCGCCAGCTCATAGCCGCGCGCCTCGATCAGTTTTTGCCCCGAACAGGACACAGCAAACCAGGGCAGTGCAAAGCCCAGCAGAGCGATCACCTTGAAGATGCGCACAAACGCTTTCAACATCATGGACCCAAACCCCTCCGCGCGATCCCGCCGCGCGCCCCCGCCATAGCACAGCCGCTTCACTTCGCCACTGTCGGCGCTGATATTGTCGGCGCTGATATCTGCTGCAGCGTCATGGTCATCCCGCCCTATGGGCGCAGTGTGATCCGCACCAGGGGGCGGATGGCGTGGCCTGAATCTTGGGCGAGGTTGGCCCCGCGCATCAGGGTGGCCAGCACCGCCACGCCTTCGTGGATCGTAAACCCTATCCCGATGCAGATCCGCAGGCGAGCCCCGAATGGCCGGTATTGATAATGCTGGCGTTCTCCCCCGTGTTCGGGGGCAAAGCGATCGGGATCGAACACATCCGGGTTCGCCCAGCGGGCGCGGCGGCGGTATAGGGCGGAGATCGGCATGATTACAAAGGTGTGTTTCGGCGCCGCCTGACCGGCCAGCGTCGTATCGCGATTGGCCTGACGCGGCAGCGCCGCCACCGGCGGGTACAGCCGCATCGCCTCCAACAACACTTGGCGGGTATATGTCAGCCGCTCCATATGGGCTTGCGTGATCGGCGCGTCCCCGGCGACTGCTGCGACTTCCGCGCGCACGCGCGCGGCGCTGCGGGGATGCTGCGACAGCAGAAACAGCGCCCGTGTCAGCGACAGGGTGGTGGTTTCGTGGCCCGCACCAATAAAAGTGATCAGATTGTCGCCCAGATCGCGGTTGGTCATGGTGCGGGCGGTTTCGGGATCTTTCGCCTGCATCAGCAGATCAACCAGATCACCGCGGCCCGGCCTTTCGATCCGCCGCCGCGCAATCATCGCGCCCACTTCGGTGCGCAGATATGTGGCCGCGCGCCCGCCGCGTTGCGCGGTCAGTTTCTTCAAGACTGGCGGAAGCCCCAGAATGTCGGCGATAGTCGGCCGGCCCAGGGTTTCGAGAGAGACGGTGATTTCGCGGCTGGCTTCTTCAACATCGAGATCATCACCGCCCGAAAGCATCGTCTGCAGAATGATATCAAACATGATGCGCGCCGTGTCGGCGGCGGCGTGGATGCGGGCGCCGGCGCCGAGCGTCGCCCAGCGGTGGAGCATTTTTTCCGCCGCAGCGCTCATCATTGGGGTGAATTGCGCAATGGTTTCCGGCCGAAACGCTGGCGCCGCGGCAAGACGTTGCCATCGCCACGCAGCGCCTCACGCCGTCAGCAGCGCTTCACCCAGCGCCGGCTTTAAGAAGCGCAAGAAAAATGCGCCCTCGCCAAAATCATGCACGCGATCCAGAAAGACTTCGCGGATCGCCTGCGGCGTCATACCTGCAGCGGGCGTCAGCAGCGGGGTGGGCGTCTCTTCTCGGCGCAGCACTTTGTTTGCGCGGTGTATGGGCGTTGCGTGGTTCATGGTTTCGCGCAGCGGGCGAGACGCGCCAAGCGAATGTGCTTTGTGCAATCCGCCCCGTTGCGGGCGTTCTTCCCTGTCCGTATCTAGCGTGAACGATGCGACTCGCGTGAGTCGTCCAAGACATTGACTGCATCCGTGCGATCGTTAAGGCATGTGTGCGGGTGGCCAAGGAGGGGCGGCCGTGGCCGAAGATTTGATTGGATACGATCAGCTGACTCAGGAAGCCGGTCGCGCCGTGGTGCGCGCCGCGTTGATGCGTGCGGCTGGGCCGTCGGGATTGCCGGGTCGGCACCATTTCTACATCACGTTCCGCACAGTGATGCCGGGGGTGGTGATCCCAGATCATGTCGCCGCGCGTTACCCGGAAGATATGACGATCGTGCTGGAACATCAGTTTTGGGATCTTGAAGTGTTTTCCGATCGCTTTCGCGTGATTGTGAAGTTTGGCGGCCAGCCGCATCCGGTCGTGATCCCGTTCACGGCGGTCACGCGCTTTTATGATCCGCATGTCCGGTTCGGCCTGCAGTTTGAGCCGGGTGGCGCAGCCAGCGCCCCATTGACGGCGTCCGACACCCGGCACGATGACGCCGATGAGGACGACGCACCGCCAGCCGCCGCCGCCGGCGCCGTGGTCAGCCTCGACGCCTTCCGCAAGAAATGACGCAAGACACCCCGAGCCCGGCGCTGTCAGACGCCGACCTTTTGGCTCGGTTCCGCCGATCGGGGTCGCAACCGCCCTGTTCGGTGCTCACCGGTTTTGAAATGATCGCCGTCAGCCAGGCGGAGCACTGGGTCGAAGCGGCCTTCATCGCTAAGCCG
>JBIKVO010000022.1:0-14783 GCA_044356795.1 Caulobacterales bacterium | reverse complement strand
AAGCGGTCAGCCCGGCTTCCTGGGCGCGCATGGGATAACGTGGTGCGCATCGCAGGCTGGGCGTTGGGAACTGGTCGGACATTTCCTCGATAAAACTGCCGCTTCGCAAACATTGCGTGTCGACGGCGATTGCCGCCGGCGGCGGGCGCGATTGGGGATCATAGGCCGCAACATTAGTGGTTTCGCATGCGCCGAGGGCAACCGCTGCGGCGAAGATGATCCGTGTTCGGATCATTTCTTGCCATCCTTGTTCCCGGGCAATCCAGGCAGCCCCGGCAAACCCGGTAAACCGCCGCCGGCCTTGGCCTGCGCTTGCAGGGCCTTCATCTGTTCGGGGCTTGGCATCCGCATGCCCTTCATCATCCCGCCCGGCATCATCCCGCCCGGCATCATCCCGCCCGGCATCGCGCCGCCGGGCATGCCGCCGCCCAGCGCGCCCAAAAGACCGTTCATTCTCCCCTTGCCCAAATCCTTCACCATATCGGCCATGGTGCGATGCATTTTCAGCAGGCGATTGACGTCGGCCACGTCGACGCCCGCGCCCTTCGCGATCCTGCGCCGACGCGACGCATTCAGCAGATCCGGCTTGCGCTTTTCGGCCCGCGTCATCGAGCGGATGATCGCGATCTGCCGGTGGACCGCCTTGTCATCCACGTTCGCATCTTCCATTTGGCGCTTCATTTTCTGCACGCCTGGAAGCATGCCCATCAGCCCCTTCATCCCACCAAGCGCAAGCATCTGGCCCAGCTGTTTTTCCATGTCATCCAGATCAAAAAGCCCTTTACCGAGCTTTCTGGCCATCTTTTCGGCTTCGGCCTCGTCAACCGTTTCCTTCGCTTTCTCCACGAGGCTGACGATATCGCCCTGGCCCAGGATGCGGCCGGCGACCCGCTTGGCGTCGAACGCCTCCAGCCCGTCCGGCTTTTCCGAGATGCCTAGGAACTTAATTGGCAGGCCCGTCACCGCGCGCATCGACAGCGCCGCCCCGCCGCGGCCATCGCCATCGGTGCGCGTCAGCACGAGTCCTGTGAGCGGCAAGCGCTCATGGAAGCGACGCGCGGTTTCCACCGCGTCCTGGCCGGTCAGGCTGTCGGCCACCAGCAGCACTTCGCCGGGCCGGGCGATGGCGGCGACCTCGGCGGCCTCCATCATCATCTGCTCATCGATGGTGGTGCGCCCGGCGGTGTCGAGGATCAGTACGTCATAGCCGCCAAGCTTGGCGGCCTGCAGCGCGCGCCGCGCAATATCGGCCGGGGGCTGACCGGTCACGATCGGCAATGTATCGACGCCGACCGCCTTGCCGAGTACGGCAAGCTGCTCCATCGCGGCGGGGCGGCGCACGTCCAGCGACGCCATCAGCACCTTTTTGCGGTCTGTCTTGGTCAGCCGCAGGCCAAGCTTGCCGGATGTGGTGGTTTTGCCTGAGCCCTGAAGGCCGGCCATCATGATCACATTCGGCGGCTCACCAGCGATCCGCAGGCCCTCGGGCTCGCCATCGCCGCCCAGCGTCTCAACCAGCCTGTCATAGACGATCTTGACGATCATCTGCCCCGGCTTCACCGAGCGGATCACCGCCTCGCCCACGGCTTCGGCCTTCACCTTGGCGATGAAGTCCTTCACCACCGGCAGGGCGACATCGGCCTCCAACAGCGCGACGCGGATTTCGCGCAAGCCCGCCTCGACGTCGGCCTCAGAGAGGGCGCCGCGGCCAGTCAGCTTATCGAATACGCCCGAGAGGCGATCGGTCAGCGCGTCAAACATGCTCTTTCCCTGCCATGGAGGGCTCCCTTTCCGCACAACGCAAAACGCCCCGCCGGACGATCACGTCGGGCGGGGGAGGCCTGCCGTCAAGCGCGGCGTCGCGTAGAAGCGCCGGCTGAGGGCTGGCCCGCGCAAAGCTAAGGCGCGGAAGGTGGGGCAGTTAGCAGAGGCAGGCTTAGGAGGCAAGGGTGATTCCGGCGAAATGCGAGCTTCTGACGACATCATTCCGCAATTGACTTCACGACGAACAGGTCAACCAGTCTCGGTATCATCGATCCTGCGCGGTGAGCGGCCGGTCCATCGCTTGAAGGCGCGCGAGAATGCTGAAGCGTCGGAGAAGCCGACGAGATAGGCGGTCTCGTTGACCGACGCCTTGCGTCCCTCGAGATATTGAAGCGCCATTCGGCAGCGAAGATTATCGAGAACCTGTGCGAATGTTACGCCTTCGGCCTTGAGGGCGCGATAGAGTGTTTGGCGGCTGGTCTGCATCAAGGCGGCGACATGCTCAACGCTGATTTCGCCCGAATGCAGGCGCGGCAGGATCAGCGCCTCCACTTGTCCGCGCACCGTTGTTTGGCTCTCCAGCTCTTCCAGCAGGCTTTCGCCACGGGCGGCAAGGACGCTGAATGCATAGCGGTTGTCCGGCGCCACAAGCGCGTCATCAAAATCAAGCGTTGTCTGGATCGCATGGCGACAAGCGGCGAAACGCACAGGCACTTGCCAGAGGCGCTCATAGGTTTCCGCATGCGCCGGCTCTGCATGCGTCACTTCAGCGGCGAGTGCTAGGTCAGATGGGCAAAGGCGTGGCGCGTCCAGCACATCAAGCGCGACCACGTGGATTCCGTCAGTTCCGGAAATGTGTTGGGGTTCGCGCGGCAATCAATCATCCAGCGTTCGCCGTTTCTCATATGAACCTTGAAACGCGGCCCGTCGCCGACGGCCTCGACATCTGCGACAAAGCGGCCATAGCGATTGAGCTGTATCAGCGCTTCACCCATGGTTGCGGAGTTGTGGGCTATGAGCCCGGTAATGGAGAAGTGGCGCAAGTCGGTGGCCGCACCGAACTCCGTCGGTAAGGCTGGATGCCGGTTAATGTCTTGCCAGCCTTGACCAGTCCTTGAAGAACACCCAGCAGCACCCGGGCGTCAGGATCAGAGAGATCGTCTTGGTTGTCTTGGTTAAGGTTTTCTTCGGTCGCCAAAGCGGCGCATTGCGCTCCTCGCGCGATTGCGAACTTAAACAATGCGGGCGCGAAGCCGGCAAAGAGAATGGCGACGACGGCATTTTGGGTCATGGGGCAACGCAAAGCCAGATGCCCGAACCGCACGGCAATGGCTTGGCCATACACAGCCAGCTCGCTCCTATTGCAAGATGCAAAAGGCAAAAGTTTTGACTGAACACACAAGAGCGGAATCGCGCGTTGAACACGGTTCGCGGCATCGGCAAGCCGGTTTGGCAGGGGTGTTTTACGTCGTCGTCGTTGCCACCGGGACATTCAGCCTCGGCGTCGCGCCTGCGCAAATATTTGTCGCCGATACGCCGCAAGCGCTGGCCTAGTCGATCGTTTCGCAGGCATGGTTGCTGCGTATTGCGATCTTGGCGGAGCCGGTCTGTTATGTGGCGTTCGCCTGCCTCGCGCTTGCGCTTTATGCGCTCTTGCGCCCGGTCCATGCGGGGCGGCGGCGTGTATGGCGATGTTCGTCTTGATCAGCGTGCCGATGGGGTTTGCGAACTTAACAGCTCTGATCGAAATCCACCGAATGGTGGGGGCCGTCGATGGCGCTTTAGCTTCCGACGCGCTTGCGGCGGCCTATGGCCGATATCGCGCAGGGATTTTCTTGCAAAGCGTGCCGTGGGGCCTGCGGCTTGTGGCTTTGGGAAATCTAACCATCCGGTCTGGATTTCTGCCGCGCATAATCGGCGTGGGTTTGATCTTGGCGGGGGTGGGTTAGATCGCGCGCTTCGCAGCGCGACGGCTGATGGACGGCTACCGAGAAAGCATCTGGCCGGAAGTGTTCGCTGCGCCGCGGATATCTGAAATTCTGATGGCGTTCTGGCTGCTGACGCTCAGTGCGCGCCGGACGCTTTGGAAAGCGCCGTGGCCAGGACGAAAACCAGAATTGACGTGAGAGTTGCAAGCATGCAGGCCGCTGTTTCGCCCACTGCGAGGAGGCTCGCTTTCCTTTGGACGATGTTGATGTTCTTCTACATCTACAACGACGATCTCATGCTTTACATGCCAGGAGAGTTTGAGGGGATGCAGGCTGGGCGCCTTGGCGCCGCTCGGCGCCGCAACCGCAACCGCAACCGCAACCGCAACCGAAACCGAAACCGCAACCGAGACCGTCAAGGCGGGCGTTTCGTTGATGCTGGCGATACCGGCGCGGATGATCGCGCTGTCGGTCATTCTCGCACCGCCGCTCTCACGGCGGCTGACTATCATTTTTGGCCTCGCCTATACGGGCATCGAAGTGATGACCCTCACATCACCCCATCTATTCTACAAGGTGGTGGTCGTTTCGGAGGTTTTCACGTCACTGGCAATCGTTGCGCTGGCGGCGCGTTGGCCAAAAGCAAGCGAGCAATGACGGCATGGCCACCCCGGAAGTCGAAGGCGCCGACTTAAACAGGCAATTACTTAAACAGGCAGTTGAAGAAGTCGCGCGGGCCGCGAGAGTTCCCATTGCATCCCCCGCTCATCTGTGCTGCCAAAGGCGATGCGCTCATTGTCCTCATTCTTCGCACGCGTCTTCGTTTCGCTCATCGCCGCGATCCTCATGACGACCCTTCCCGCCGGCAGCGCTGATGCGCAAACGCCGGCGTCTCAGGCCAACATCTTCGGTCGCGGCGACCGCGATGTCGGCGCGCCATTCTCCGGCCGCTCGGCCGTCATTGCGCCCAATGCCGCCGCCGCCACCGCCCATCCGCTCGCCACCCAGGTCGCGATTGACGTCATGCAGGCCGGCGGCAGCGCCATGGACGCCGCCATCGCCGCGAACGCCATGCTGGGCCTCGTTGAGCCCACCGGCTGCGGCATCGGCGGCGATCTCTACGCCATCGTGTGGGACCCGCGGACACAAAAGCTCGTCGGCTATAACGGCTCCGGCCGCAGCCCGCGCGGCCAAAGCCTCGACGCCGTGCGCGCGATCGCGGCCAAACAACCCGACGGTCTGATCCCCAGCTTTGGCGCCGTCACTGTGTCTGTGCCGGGCGCAGTGGACGGTTGGTTTGCGCTGCATGGACGCTTTGGCCGCACACCGATGCGCACCCTGCTGCAGCCGGCGATCCAATATGCGCGGTCCGGCGCGCCGATCGCGGAGGTGATCGCTGCGGGCTGGGAGCGCAACCGCGTGCGGCTGGAGCGTGAATTCAGCGAAGGCCGCCTGGAAGAAATCGCCAATGCGCGCGCCACCTATTGGCCAAACGGCGCCCCGAAAACCGGTGATCTGTTCCGTAATCTTGATCTTGCCCGGACCTATGAGGCCATCGCCCGCGGCGGCCGGCGCGCCTTCTACGAAGGCGATATCGCGCGCCGGGTGGACGCCTATATGCGCCGCATTGGCGGGGCGATGCGGTTTGAGGACTTCGCCGCCCATCGCGGCGCGTTTGTCGATGTCGCGTGCGGCGATTATCGCGATGGCGTGGCGCTGTGCGAACTGGGCGGCAACACACAGGGGATCACGGCTATTCAAATCCTGCAGACGCTGCGCGGATTTGATCTGAAGGCCATGGGTTTTTTGTCGGCTGACAGTCTGCATGTGCAGATCGAGGCTAAGCGCCTTGCGTTCGCCGATCGCGCTTTGGCGTTTCATGATCCAGCCTTTTCGCTGATCGATCAGCGCCGCCTGATTGATCCGGCCTATGCCCAGCAACGCGCCGCCCTGATTCGCATGGAGCGCGCGATGGATGATCCCAGCCCCGGCGCCTGGCTCGAAGCGTCGGGCGATACGACCTATCTCACCACCGCCGACAAAGACGGGATGATGGTCAGCCTCATCCAGTCGAATTATCGCGGCATGGGGTCGGGCCTAGTGGTCGATGGGACCGGCTTCATGCTGCAAAACCGCGGCGAATTGTTTGCGGTGAAGGATGGACATCCGAACATCTATGCGCCCGGCAAGCGTCCGTTTCAGACGATTATCCCCGGCTTTGCCTTGAAGAATGGGCAGCCTTGGCTGTCATTTGGCCTGATGGGCGGCGATATGCAGCCGCAGGGCCATGCCCAGATCATCATCAATCTGGTGGATTATGGGATGGATCTGCAGGCGGCGGGGGATGCCGCGCGCTGGCGCCATGGCGGCTCTGCCGAGCCGACCGGGGAGGGCGCGCAGGGCCGCGGGTTTGTCGTGTTGGAAACGGGGGCGCCCGAAAGCGTGCGCGCGGCGTTGCGGGCGCGGGGGCATGAGGTGCGCTGGCCGGACGGGTCGCTTGGCGGGTATCAGGCAATCATGCGAAACCCCGCTGGCGGCTATATCGCCGCCACCGAGATGCGCAAGGACGGCGTCGCTGGCGGATACTAGAGCTGGGGCCCTTGCATCGGCGGAGGACGGCGAACCGGCGCCGGCGCGGGCTCAGCGGCGGCGGGCGCTGGCGCTTCGGCCAGTGGGGCGGCCGGGCGCGGCCCGGGCGTCTTTTCCACACTGGCAACTCGTAAGGGGCGGGCGGCTGCCGCTGGCGTTTTCGGTGGGGCGGCGACGGCTGCGGTCTTGACCGGGGCCGGGTTAACGGGCGCTGCGTTAACGGGGGGACGGGTAACCGGCGCGGCCTTCACGGCCGACGCCGGGATCACGGGTGCAGCCTCTGAGGCGGTCGGCGCCAGCGTCGACGCAGGGCCCGCGACCGCCCGCGGCTCCCCGGTGGCGGCGGCGGGAACGGCGTCGTCCAGGCTCGCCCGGACAAAGCTGGTTTCAAGGTTGGGGTCGTTGGGGGCCAGGGCCATGCGCGTCCGGTCGCTGAACACGAACGTCATTGCCGAGAAGATCACCATCGACAACAGCAGGAACGCCAGACCAGTCTTCATAGACCACCATGACCCTTTTGGCGGCGGTCGACCCGCGCCTGTTATGAACTCTTTATGAACTCTTCAAATGTCACTTGGCCCTCGACCGGCGGCGGCGCCAGTGGGGGGCTGCCGAAACTCGCCCAGGATGGGCGCACGCTTGCGGACGACAATCTCATACAGCACGCGAATCATTGCGACAATGCGGCGGATGCGGGTGTGGCTTGGCGCAGCTGCATCATGCACGCTGCAACATGACAGGCGCGCCCATTGAGCCCGGCGACGGAGGGCGTTAGCCGTTAACCATGCGAGTCTTGACTGCCCCTCTCCGACGCCTCGCCGCCGTGACTGGCGTTGCGGCCGCCTTGCTGTGGGGCGGGGCCGGCATGGCGCAGGAGGCCGGCGGCGGCGCCCCGCGCACGGCCCCGTTGCCGACCCTCGACAGCCAGACAATCTTCGCCAACGAAACGCTGCCCCGTCCCATCCCGCCGCCGAGCGCCCAGGATCGTCGCCGCGACTATGAAAATGAAGCGCGCGAACTCGCCGCCGTGATGGGGGCGGCGCATTATCTGCGCTGGATCTGTTATGGCCGCGAGGAACAGACGTGGCGGGGGTTCATGTCGGAGTTTTTGCAGCGGGAAGATCAGCGCTTACGCACCAGTTTGGCGCAGGCGTTCAATACCGGCTTCGACGCCGAACGTGAACGGTTCGACCGCTGTACGCCGAGCGCGCAGGCCAGTGAAGTGCAATGGAAAGAGCGTGGCATGCGCTTGGCGGACACATTGAGCGCGCGATTGCGCGATTGAGGCGGCAGTGGACGACGCACAACAAAAGACATTGGCGCTCAATGCGATTTTAACCGCGTGGGAGCAGGCGCTTGCCAAAGGCGTGACGCCGGAATTATTGGCGACCACGGCGATATTCGCCGCCCTCACAGACATGGTGGATTTGCATGGCGAAGACGCCGTGGCATCCTTGTGTGACGGTCTGGGCGCGCGGGTGCGTGCGGGCGAATTTTCGCTGCCTGGAGAAAAGGCATAGAGATTTTTGTGCTTTGCTGAGAAGTATTTGCAGTCTGTCGTGTTGCGCATTCACCGCCACAGCAGATCGCCCGCGCGGATCGGCCATAAGGTCTCCAAAGTGCGCCGCGGCGGGCCGTCTGGATGGGGGCAGCCGCGCTGCGCGAGGAACACAAAGCGCGCGATTTCTGCCTGCTGCTCGATATTGTAATCGAAAAAAGACAAAGCGGGATCAATCACCACACGATAGGCGCTGGCCCCCAGCGCACGCAGTTTCGCCAGCGCCAACGTGACGCCAATTTCAGCCTGCCAGACATGCGCCATTTCGTGAATGAACCAGCCCTGCCGGTCCAGCGTGTCGCATGTGAAGTCACGCGGGGGCGGCCATGCTGCGCCATGTAGGATGGTGTCGCCGATCGGCACTATGGCGCCATACGGCATCAGCGGTGCATAGCGAATTGTGACGCGCGGATAGTCGATGTGTTCAGCAAACACCGTGCGCGCAAGCGCGATTTCACCCGTTGTCAATCGACGCTTTTCAAATGCTCGCATCATCGCTGGTGCAGGCATTGTCAGATCACCGCCTCGATCAGGGTGGGGCCAGTTTGCGCGATGCAGCGCGCGAGTTGACGATCGAAATCATCTGCCGTGTCGCAGCGTACCGCATCAACACCAAATCCCTTTGCCAGCGCAACAAAGTCCACCACCGGATTGTCCAGCGTCAGCATCGAAGACGCCGCTGGCCCGGGTTGGCCTGCCCCCGTGCGTGCAAGCTCCACATTCAAAATCCGATAGCTGCGATTGGCGAAAATCACTGTGGTGATGTTCAGATTTTCCCGCGCCATCGTCCACAGCGCCTGGATGGTATAAAGCGCAGAGCCATCGCCAATCAGCGCCAATACTTTGCGATCGGGCGCTGCCATGGCCGCCCCCACGGCCATCGGCGCGCCGTGGCCGATGGCGCCGCCGGTGAGGCTCAACCAGTCATGGGCGGGCGCCTGCTCGGTGAGGCTATAAATGGCGGCGCCTGCGGTGATCGCCTCATCACACACGACAGCGCCTTCAGGCATGTGGCGGGCGAGGCTCATGCCGATCGTACCGGGACTCAGCGGGCCGCTCGGCGCGGGCATCGATTGCGCTGCAATCGGCGGCGGCGATGAAGGCGCAGACAGCGCCTCACACACCGCAATCAGCGCGGCCGCGCTGTCGATTTCCGCGCCGCCAAGCGACAGGCGGCCCGCGCTCGGCGGCGTCAATTCGCTGGGTTTTTCGGGGTAGGCGAAAAACGCCACCGGATGATCACAACCGGCCGCAATCAGAAGATCCACACCGTCCAGCGCCGCCAACGCCATTTCCCCGAAATACGGGAGTTTCGCCACGATCGGGCGCCCTGCGCCGCGTTCATGGCGGGCGGGAAATGTGGCCGCGATCACCAAAACACCCGCCGCCTGCAACCGTGCGCAAGCATCCAGGCCCGCCCCGGTCAACGCACTGCCCGCCACGATCAGCGCCGGTTTTCGGGCGGCCTTGATGGCGCGCGCGGCGGCCTCAAGCGCATCAGACGATGGGATGGGCAGCGACGGTGCAGCGCGCACCGCGCCAACCACGCCGCCCTTCGTCCATGCCGCATCCGCCGGCAAGACCAAAAACGCATTACCGCCCGGCGGGCCAAAGCTTGCGGCAAAAGCGGCGGCGGCTTTTTCACCGCAGTCGGCGGCGTTTTCCGCGACATCCAAATGCACTGCCATTGGCGTCACCAAGGCTTCGATGTCGGAGGTCAACGGGGCGTCAAAACGGCGGTGATAGGTGGCGTGGTCGCCCACCACATGCACCACCGGAGAAAAAGCGCGCTTTGAATTGTGTATACAGGCGCCGCCATTGAGAAAACCGGGGCCCAGATGCAAGAGCGTCATGGCGGGGGTTCCTGTGATTCGCGCATAACCATCCGCAGCGCCGGTGGCGACGCCTTCAAACAGGCACAACACAGAGCGAATGCGCGCTTCGCCGTCGAGGGCCGTGACGAGATGCATTTCGCTGGTGCCGGGGTTGGCGAAACACACACGCACGCCGCAATCGGCAAGGGTTCGAACAAGGGCTTGAGCGCCGAACATGGTTGGCTCCGTCGATTGTTGGTGCGCTGTGGCGCGCTGGGCTGGTCTTAATGCTCAGGCAGGGGAATGTGGTCTGTTTCGCCGGGAACACGCCCCATGGATTGCGTGCGCCAGGCGTCTTTTGCGGCTTCGATGCGCGCTGGATCTGTCGCGACGAAATTCCACCACAGCTTTCGCGGGCCATCGAGGCGGGCGCCGCCAAACACGATCGCGCGCGTCTCGCCGGCAACGCTGAGCGTGATGGCGTCACTGGTTTCAGGTGTTTCGGGGGATTCCGGCAGCAGCGCCAATTGCCCCGGCGCAATGTCGGTTTCGTGCGCGCGCACGCCGCCAGACACCACATAAAGCGCTGTTTGTTCATGGCCGAGCGGCGCCAGCGTGTGGCGCCCGGCGCCGGAAAAGACGAGGTCCAGATAGATCATCGGCGCAAAGGTTTCGACCGGCGCGCGATGGGCGCCCCAGCGCCCGACTATAAGGCGCCAGGACAGGCCGTTCGTGGCGCCGGTCGGCAGGTCCTTTGCGGGGACATGATGGAACGCGGGGGCGGTTTCGGCGTCGGCCTGGGGCAGCGCCACCCAGAATTGCATGCCGTGCAAACGCCCCCCTCGCCGCGGCGCCGGGCTGCGTTCGGAATGCACAATGCCGCGCCCGGCGGTCATCCAGTTCACATCACCGGGGCGGATCACCTGCATCGTGCCCAGGCTGTCGCGATGCTCGATCGCGCCATCGAAAAGATAGGTGACGGTGGCGAGGCCGATATGGGGGTGCGGGCGCACATCAAGCCCCTGGCCAGGGGCAAATTCGACGGGGCCCATTTCATCGAGAAAAATGAACGGCCCGACGCCGCGCGCTTTGATCGCGGGCAGGGCGCGGCGCACGGTAAACCCATCGCCGAGATCCTTCAGCTTGGGGCGAATGAGGGGGAGCGGCTCGATCATGGGCGACCTTATCGCGCCCTGTGGAAGGCGCGACAAGGCGGCGTGCGCTTGATAGTGTGCTGGTCATGGCCAGCCTTGACGTCAAAATCGGTCGCATCGAAACCATTGCCGTGGACGTAGTCGTCAACGCGGCCAATCGCGCTTTGCATCCCGGCGGCGGTGTCGATGGCGCGATCAGGGCTGCCGCTGGGTCGGAACTGAATCGCTTGCTGGCGCATGCCGGTGGGCTGGAGGAGGGCGCGGCGCTCGCCACGCCGGGGTTCCAATTGCCCGCGCCCTGGATCATTCACACCGTCGCCCCGATATGGCGCGCGCCGGGGCCGGAAAGCGAAAAGATCGCGCGACTGGCGCAGTGCTATCGCAGTTGCATCGAAACGGCGGCTGATTTGTCGCTGCGCACAATCGCGTTTCCCGCATTGGGAACGGGTGCATTTGGGTGGCCCAAGCCGTTGGCCTGCACCACAGCTCTGGCGGCGGTGCAAACGGCGCTGGCGCGGTTCAAGGGGCTGCGTTCGGTGACGTTTGTGTGTTTTACCGCGGCGGATGCGGCTGTCTATCGCGCCGCCTTCTGACAGGCTCTTGCGGGAATTTCCCCGCGGCTTGCATAGATTTTCTTGACGCAGCGGCGCGGCTTTGCACGATGCTTGCGCATCATTATCCGTCATCCTTGCAAGGAATCATCCGTGACCCCGGCAGAACGCGTGCGCCTCGAGCGCTATCTCAAGAAGCGCTTCAATTCGAACGCCGTCGCGGTTCGCCCGAAGGGCAAATCCAAGGATTCGGCTGAACTCTATCTCGGCGATGAATTTGTCGGCACGATCTCCAAAGACGATGAAGACGGCGACCTCTCTTACCATGTCACAATGACTGTGCTGGATATGGATCTCGAAGAATAGCGCGGGGGCGATCCGCGCCTGGGGGATCGTCTGCGGCTGCATTTCTTGTGCAGGCGCAGCGCAAATGCCAGTTGTGCCGCCCGCCATCTGCGCGTGCTTTCGGCGTCAGAAGCGCGGTCGCGAGACCGATGTTTTTTGCAATTTCCAGTGTCGTTTCTATGACGAAGCCAAGAAATTGTGGATAAATCCGCGCCGCGCGTGGCGCTTGACGTCCAATTGTTGGACCTTTGTCTGGCTTAGTTGGGCGCCTCCGCCGCGATTGCCCCCGTTGTGTGCGAACGGCTCGGTCAAAGTCAGCCCAGTTTTAATCCGGGCGCTTTGGCGCGCGGTTTGTCTGTCTTGTCACTTTGCGGCCCCCCCCCCGCGAGACACGCCGGAGATGGCGCCTGCGTACGAGGGAGCGCTTGATTTAACGGCTGAATTTCACCCCTGACCAATGCGGGCTCCCTGACCAATGCGGGCCCACTGTTTAGTCCCAATCCCAGCGGTGCGGCCCCCAAGGTGGTGAATATATTCAGCCCCGCAAGCGCGGATGCGGCGTCGAAAACGAAAAATTGGAACCTTTGAATCGTGGGCGCGGCGCGCTGCGTTTTGCCCCACTGCGATGCCGCGCCCGACCAAACCCGTCCGCTCTTGATCGGTGTATGGCGCAGTGAATGGTTCATTTTGACGGGCGGGGAATACCCGACAAAGAGCGGGGATCAAGCCTCCCGCTAAATTGCGAGACATTTTATGGACAGCCTTGACCGTTCTTGAACGCGGTCAGTGAACCGTGTTCTGCCGACATGTGCGCACGCGCATGACGGGTGTGGGAATGGGGGGGCTTCCCAGCAATGATCAAGCGGTTTTGGTCATCTGTTGGCAGGACCTGAGGGGGGCATAGGTGGTTCGAGCTTTCAGCATGGCACAGGCGTCGGCGAGCGGGCGATCGGCAACGCCCCGAAAGAGCCCTGCCATGAGAGCAATCCCGGCTTCGCAGGGCGGCGTGTGCCGGCCTTTGCTGCGGGCGTCGTGCTGGGTTGCAACCCAGGCCCAGTGATGGAGTGATAGACCGCCGTTCGCAGGCGATGCGAGCACGCCTGTCGCATTTCCACCCGACAGGATTTACCGCTGCGCTTGGTGACCGGGGCGAGCCCAGTCAAAGTGCGTATGGCGTGATAATCTCGCGCTTGGATGGCTTGATGGGCCTCCGCGAGCAACGTGGCGAGGACGATCGTTCCCGCTCCCGGCAAAGAGCGCAGGATCGCCGCGTCGTGTTGCTCGAGAGGCTGCCCCGGTGCAGCCTCGGGAACTGCAGCAAGTTGGTCGACAAGCATGTCGAGGCGACGCGTTAATGCTTTCAGGCGCCGGTTGACTAGGCGGATGCGCTCGGCGACGGCCGCCATGTGAGCCCTGGCGGCCTCGGTTGTGCCCGGCGAGACGGTCAGAGCTGGGCGTTTGAGGATGGCAAGCGCTTCACTGGCCGTGATCCGACGGATGCGATTGGCGCTGAGCACGCGACCGATCTTCTTTTCGGTGAGGCGCGCCGCGGCCGTCGGCATTGGCGCCAGCGTCCAGATATCCAGGAACCAATCGGCTCCAGGATCCTCACCAAGATCAAGGGTTTGAGGTTAGTAACGCCACAGCTGCTGGCGGATGTGATTGGTCAGTCGGTTGCGCTCGTCTTTGCGTTCATCCGCCATTCGCGGCCACTCGCGCAGGTCGACGACAACCGGATCGAGCGCTTCCCGGCGCCTAAGGCAGTGACGGTCGGTCCGGGGCGAAGGAGCGAGCACGAGGGCGTCACGTCGATCGTCCCTGGCTCCGGCGGGCGAGAACCGGCCACGGAAGCAATCCAGCTGCGTGGGGTTGCCAGCTGCTTGAGGTTGATTGCGTAAAACGCGAACCCGCGGTCCATCAGCGCCTCGACCACAGGCCCGTGCGGGACCTCGATCGCCACCGCCACATCCTGCGGATCCGACGCGCTGGCCATCAGCCAGTCCATCATCGCGCCCAGACTGTCGGCCTCGTGAGCGACGGCCCACTGAACCGGGCCGGCTGGTCCAACCAGACAGACCTGATGCTCAAGACACGCCCAATCAACGCCGACGAAGACCGTCGGCTCTTTCTCTCTTATCGCCTCCCTGCTGGTGACATCGAGCCGGCGGGCTGCTTCGCCATGCCCTGTTTGGGCGCTCAGAGCCACTGGCTCCAGCGCGACTTCCCGCTGGACGTGCAACTCGGCCAACCTGCCGCGGCGCACGCCCCCCCCCAGATGTTCCAAGACACAGGGGGCGAAGGGCTGCTCTCGACTGGTTGTCTCAACACGACCATGTCAACAAAGGCCGCTGGAAACGGGTACAGGGGGGCGTGGGCTGCACAGCCATCAGCCCGGTTTGGGCCCCTTGTGCCGTCGCGGCGCCCTGCCAAACTCGCAGAAGCCAATACTCACAGAACCGTCAACATGCTGGCCACCAGCGGATGGCGCACGATGTCTCTTTCCTCAAGCCGCACCACCGAAACACCCGCCAGCCCGTCCAACCGACGGGCAGCTTCGCCAAGGCCAGACAATTCTGGAAGCAGGTCGGTTTGGGCAGGGTCTCCCGTAACCACCATCGTGGAGTGCCAGCCCAGCCGTGTCAGCAGCATCTTGATCTGACCAAAAGTGCAATTCTGCGCTTCATCAATCACAACAAAGGCGTTGTTCAGGGTGCGCCCGCGCATGAAGCCAACCGGAGCGATCTCAATGAGCCCCTCCGCCATCAGGGCCTTAAGGCGCTTCGGCGACAGTCGATCCGACAGCGCATCATAGAGCGGGCGCAGATAAGGCGCCAGTTTGTCTTCCATCGCGCCGGGCAGGAAGCCGATCGATTCGCCTGCCTCCACAGCCGGTCGCGACAACACGATGCGGCCAACGCGGCCCTCTTCCAGCGCCTCCACGGCCTTGGAGATGGCGATATAGGTTTTGCCGGTGCCGGCCGGACCCAGCGCTACCACCAGATTGTCGCGGGCGATGGCGTCCATCAGGGCTTGTTGGCCTTTCGACTTTGCCTTGATCGTCTTCAAATAGCTTTGTTCGC
>JBIKVO010000302.1:0-4277 GCA_044356795.1 Caulobacterales bacterium | reverse complement strand
CCGCCGTGGACCGCGAAACCCGCCGCCACGCGCCGACGCGGCTGGACCGGCTCATTGCCGATCAGCTGCCCAAGACGGGCGTTATTCGGATCGGCAATCTCACTGCGCCGAACCGCGATCCGGCGCTCACCCAGGCTCTGAAGGCCCGCGCCAAGGAGCTGGAGCGCCTCGGCCTCGCCAAACCTGTCCGCCGGAACGTCCTCGCCTTCTCCGCGAATTGGCAGGACCGGCTCAAAGCGATGGAACTCCACCTCGATCTCGCCAAACGCATGGCGCAGGCGCGGCAGGCGCAATCGCTGACGCAGATGCTGGGGCTCGGCAAAGGCGGAGGGAAAGATCGGTAGCCGCCGGTGACCTCAAGGCTTCAAGACGTTGACGCTCAACGCTTTACCTGCGTTCACAATTCTTTCGTCCAGCGTCACGAGCGCGAAACCTTGCCGCTGCGAAATCGCGAGATGAAGCGCGTCTGGCATCCGGAGACCAAGATCGAAACGGCGAACAAAGATCGCGGCCTGCTCGACATCCGAATTGATCACGTAAATGGGTTGCGCATCTCCGGCGCGCCAGGCGTCGAAGTCTGCTAGCCGTTCTTGGGCGTCCTGCGCCGTCAGCACGGCCATCCTAACCAGGCGGGAAAGTGCGCTGGCCACTTCGCCCGCCGCAAAATCGCTCACGACAGGCCTCGCCGGAAGGCCTTCAACCAAGCGGTCGATTGCTGCGCTGGCGGCTTCTTGGATCAACATCGGCACGAGGACGCTGGCGTCGAAATAATGGCTCAACGCTCATCCTCGTAAACCATGTTCAAGAGCTCGACGGAGGTCATGCCGATGGGCTTGCGGCCCGCCCGCTGCTGCTTCAGCCACGCATAGCTGGACACGCTCCGGGGCTTTGCCGCCGCCACAGGCCGCATTTCCACGACCGGATGACCATGGCGCGTGATGACGACGTGTTCGCCGGCTTCCGCCTTGTCGATCAAAGTAGGAAGACGGTTTTTGGCGTCCGCCACGCTGTATTCGGCCATTTCGAAACGGGCTCCATTATGGCCGTTGGATAGCCATTTTCGTGCGGAGTGTCAAGATAGACCCGGCCACGCCTTATCGATAAAATTTAAAGCGTCGCGCGCACGGCCTTTTCAATCTCTTCGGCCAATGCGCGCGCTGCACGGTTCCCATCAATCCGCAGAGCGCGCGCGATCACCAGCGCATGCTCCGGCGATGGCTCAGCGAGCCGAGCCTTGTTCCACAGGGCCACAGCCCCGAACTCCTCAAAGGCGCGGGCGCAGAGGGCGCGATACTCGGCTTTCGAAAAGGCGGTAATGGTCATCGGTGCGCGCTGTCAAAGTTCTAGGCGGTGGCGAAGCTTACGGGTTGGATGGGAGGTCAAGTCAATCCTCGTCGGCGCTTTCTGTCGTCGCGAGCGCTGTCAGCTTTGCGCCGACACCTTCCGAAACCCGTTGCATGAGAGCATCGCGGACGTGGGCGTAACGTTCGGTGGTCGCTGCCTTCTTTTGGCCGAGAGCCCGGCCAACAACGTAGAGGTTCTCCCCTTGATCAATGGCGAAGCTCGCAAACGAATGGCGTAGGGTATAGACAACCACGTCAGGCAAGTCCGCCGCTTGTCGGATCTTTCCCAAGCATCCTGCACGCGCTTGATCGGCTGCCGGCCGGTAGAATCCGGAAACACAAATGGTGTGTGACGCGGGTGTTCGGCCAGGATTTTCACTGCGGCCGCATTCAACGGAATAATGCGCGGCTGCCCGTTCTTGCCGGTCTTGTGGCGTTCTGCCGGAAGCACAGCGAAGCCACGTTCAAGGTCGAGTTCATCCCATTGCAAACCCATGATTTCTGAAGGGCGTGCGCCGGTCAGAGCCATCAGCATAATGGCGACATATTGCGTCGGTTGAATCTCGCCCGTTTTCTCCAGTTCTTGCATGGTTGCGAAAAGGCGTTTTGCCTCCTCTTCAGAGAGGAACCGATCGCGTCGACGATCGGGTAGCTTCTTTACCTTAAAGGCGGGATTCTCGGCGAGGTGGCCCTTCGATACGCCCCACGACAACATGGCGGACAATGCACCCATGGCACGCGGCGCCACACCGCGCCCACCAGTGACGATCGCGCGGCCGCGCGCTTTTGTGCGCTCGTCGGCTGAGGTCTTTCCCGCCACGACGTCGGCTTGCCACTTCCGCAGGACCTCCGGCGTCAGCGTTGTGCAGATCTTTGAACCAAGCAAAGGGGCGACATGGCGGCGCAATACGGAGGCCTCCACCTCCCAGGTGCGCGCTCGTTTTTCCGGCTTTTCTTCGCGTCCCTTGCTCAGATACAGCTCAACCAATTCCGACACGGTGATGCGCGCACGAACTGCACGCTTTTCGGCCGAAGGATTGAGGCCGGCTTGGCTTGCGCTGAGGATGGCCTTCAGCGCTTGTTCTTGGGCAGTCTCGACAGTCCACGGCGCGCCGTGAGTGCCAATCGTGTACTTGAATTGGCGGTTACCGATCCGGCGATGAACAACATATGACTTCGCGCCGCTTGGCCGGACTCGAAGGCCAAAACCTTTCAGCTCGCTGTCCCACAGCACGTAGTCTTCGCCGTCCCGCGGCTCAGCCCCGTCAACCACGCGCTTGGTCAGGCGCACACTTGCAGTCCCAGTCATCTCAACTCCCGCTCGTGTCAGCGCTTCAATATTGTCCGGGCAGTCCTGCTCGACCCTCACCTTGGCACAAAGATGCCGTCGGGGGGCGTCCACCCCATCAGACATCACGTTACACTGCCCGGCGCACGGCATCGGGATCTTTGGCGATCACACGCAGATAAGCCTGTGCCGCCTTGTCGGGCGCGTTTCGGTCCTGCTCCCAGTCGCGCAGCGTTCCGATAGGAATGTGAAACTGCGCCGCGAATTCTTCCTGCGTGAGCTTGAGCGCCGGGCGAATGATCTTCACCTGCGGCGTGCGCTTCATGCGCTTGAGGTCCGCATCCGTGAGCGGACGGTTATCGGAATCAAGCGTTTTGCTCATGTGATAGCCTCCTTTCACTTGGGGAGGCTGACGATCTAATCTCTTCCACTCAACAAGGCGAGAAATGGCTTGTTCAAGAACAATTTCTCGCGCCCGATCTTCATTTCTTCGAGAAAGCCAGCAGCGGCCAGCGCGCGCAGGCGCTTTGAGGCTGTTTCGCGTTGTGCGATCTTGGCCTCAACAACACTGGAAACGCGCACATAGGGTTGGTTGAAAATCAGATCGCACAGTTCGCGGGAGTACACGGGTTCTGCATCGCGGCGCATGCGGTCGGCGGTTCGATCCACTAGATCGCGGATTGCGCGTATTTTGGCTGTTGTCCAAGTGGCCGTTTGCTCGACAGCAGTCAACATGTACATGATCCACTCTTCCCATCGCTGCGATTCCGTGACTTCGCGAAGCAAG
Organism: Caulobacterales bacterium; assembly: GCA_044356795.1. Classification (GTDB taxonomy): domain Bacteria; phylum Pseudomonadota; class Alphaproteobacteria; order Caulobacterales; family Aquidulcibacteraceae; genus JBIKVO01. Next base: position 859 of record JBIKVO010000302.1, on the reverse strand, counting down.
CGATAATAGTCGGCCTTGTGGTTGATGATATAGCGGCTCAGGTACAGCACCGGCAGCGAGAGAAGCCCCTTTTCGACAAGGTAAAGGATGTTGAGCACGCGCCCAGTTCGCCCGTTCCCGTCGGTAAACGGATGAATCGCCTCGAATTGATAGTGCATCACCGCCATTCGAATGAGCGGATCGATGTTTTCGGCCTCGTGTATGAAGCGCTCCCAATTGGCGAGCATTTCTCGCAGACGCTGTTCGCCTTCGGGCGGTGTGTAGATGGTCTCGCCTGTCACGTCGTTTCGAAGCGCCGTGCCGGGCGTGGCGCGGATGTCCATGTCGACGCCTTTGATGATGCTGCAGAGTTCGACCGCGAGACCGGTTGTCATCGGCCGTTTGGCGATTGCGAGAAAGCCTGAGTTCAGCGCAACACGATACCGGAGAGCTTCTTTGGTCGCCAGATCGGCTTGTCCCTTGGGATCGCTGACAAGGCGAAACAGCCTGTCGGTGGTCGTGACAATGTTCTCGATTTCTGAGCTGGCTTGGGCCTCCAGAATGGGGATGGTGTTAATCAGAACCGCCTGGTTCGGGATTAGATCGCCGGCGCCCTTGAGCTCCGCCAGGGCTGTGCGCGCGCCGATGCAGGCCTTGAGGATCGCCTTGGACTCGATGTCCACCGCCGGCGGCAGTGGTGGCAGGGCGTTGTGCGGCCGTAGGGGGTCGAGCTTCATATGTCGGCGAATCGGGGAATTTTCGACATAAAGGTATGGATATGTCGATCTGGTCGACATGTCCAAAGAATATGTCGACGAAATCGAGATTCGTCGACGCATTGGCTCCCACATGTCGATGTAGTCGACATATGGCTATAGAC
>JBIKVO010000301.1:0-4290 GCA_044356795.1 Caulobacterales bacterium | reverse complement strand
ACGCCTTCGCCATCGGTGAAAACCGCAAGGTCCATGCCTGCGGAAAAGTGTCTGCCCGTCGAAGAAATCACGATCACACGGGCTTTGGCGTTGTCATCGATATCCTGGACGATGGCCGGCAATTCAGTCCAGAAGGCCCGGTTCATCGCGTTCATCACCTGCGGGCGATTGAGCTTGATGTGGGCGATGTGGTTTTCAATGCTGACATCAAAACACTCGTACGCCATCGGCTTTTCTTCCTTGATCTGTTCATCTGCGGGTTAACATGGCAGTGTTATGGGGGAAAGCCAAACAGGAGAGGGCGGGATGAAGCACCCGTGGGCGGCCATCGTGACGGCGGTTGTGGTTTCCGTTGCGGCGCCAGCGGCGGCGCAGTCCCTGGGGGATGTGGCCAAACAGGTAATGCGGCCGGCGACGGTCAATCAGCAGGATGCGTCTGACGGCTTGCGCGCCGCTCTGGACCTGTCCGCCCGCTCTGTCGCCGATCGATTGGGCCGGCCGGACGGCTTTTTCGGCGATCCGAAAATCCGCATCCCGCTGCCGGGGACATTGGCGCGGCTGCAGCGCAACCTGAAGCCGGTAGGCCTTGCTGCGCCCTTCGACGCGTTACAGCTGTCGATGAATCGCGCCGCCGAAGCGGCTATGCCGGTGGCGCGCGATCTGTTTCTGGATGCGATCCGCGCCATCACCTTCCAGGACGCCCTGGGCATTTTGCGCGGCGGCGAAACCGCCGCTACCGATTTTCTGCGCCGACGCACGCAGGCCCGGCTGGTGGGGCTGCTGACCCCGCCGATGGAACAAGCGCTTGGCCAAACCGGCGCCTTTCGCGCCTTGGATGGGCTTGTGACCCGCACCGGCGCTGCCCGTTTTGCCAATGTCAGCCGCCGCGACATGACGGATTTCGCCGTACACAAAACGCTCGACGGCGCGTTCGGCTATATCGCGGAAGAAGAGCGCGGCATCCGCAAGGATCCCACCAAACGCACCACCGATCTCCTGCGGCGTGTGTTTGGCGGGCGATAAGAGATTTGGATGGAAGAAGACATCAACCCCGGCCCGCACGACTGGACAGGGGTTCTCGGCGCGGGCGCATCCGGCCTGCGGCTGCGCTTACGCGCGCCGGATGGCTTCACCGGCGCGGTGGCGCTTTTCAGCCTCGATCAAGGTGGCGGCGCGATCCCTGGCCAAGCCCGCACACTCCCCGACGGACAGGTGATCCTGGACTTTCCCGCCATTCGCGGGCGGTTTGTGGGGCGTGACACGGGGGGGCGCCTGGAAGGCGTGTGGCGCCAAGGCGGCGAGATGCCATTGACACTCACAAAAGGCGAGGCTGGTTTGGTGCGGGCGCAATCGGCGCCGCTGACGGCGGATCGGTTGGAGGCGTTGCGCGCCCAGTCAGGCGGCCCTGCGATGATTGCGGCCGCCCAGTCCGCCGGACAAGCGCCCCTGATCCTGGCTGCGGGCCGGCGCGCGGCGAACAGGGACATGCCGGTCACAACAAGCGACCGTTGGCATGTCGGTTCGATCACCAAATCCATGACCGCGACCTTGGCCGCCCGCCTGATTGAGCAAGGCGCCATGCGCTGGGATGACACGGTTGGCGGCGTGCTTGGCGGCAAGATCGCAGACATTCACGCCGCCTACCGGCCCTTATTGCTGGCGCACCTGTTGTCGCATCGCAGCGGCATTTCCGATCAGGCCCATCCCATGGCGCTGCTGCGGTTTCACACCGCGCGTGACCCACTGCCGGCGCAGCGGTTGGCGCTGAGCGCCGCCGCCTTGAAGGCGGCGCCAAAGGCTGAGCCCGGCGCGGCGTTTGAGTATTCCAATTTCGGATATGTGGTCGCTGGCGCGATGCTGGAAGTCAAAACCGGGCGCACTTGGGAAGACCTGATGCGCGACCAGCTGTTTGCGCCGCTGGGGATGCCGGGGGCCGGTTTCGGCGCGCCGGGCGTGGCTGGTGCGTTGGATGAACCGCTTGGCCACAGCAAGGCGATGTTCGGCGACGCCCGCACACCGCATCGATTGGGCGGCGGGGGCATCACTGACAATCCGCCTGTTCTGGGGCCTGCGGGCACGGTCCATGCGCGCGCGTCCGACATGCTGGCCTATCTCGCCGCGCATCGCGACAAACCCGCTTTTCTCCATGCCCAAAGCTGGGCGCGCCTGCACGCCCCGCCGTTTGGCGGTCTCTACGCGATGGGGTGGGAGGTTCGCCCCGACGGCTTGTGGCACAATGGCTCCAACACCTTGTGGTATGCCGAAGCGCAGGTCTCGGCGACCGCGGTTGGTCTTGCCGCGACCAATGACGGCTGGCTTGAAAAGGCGGTGGGGCCGATATCTGCGGCCCTCGACGGTGCGATTAGCGCACGATCATCGCGCTAAATTTTGTGAATTGTGTCGCCTAAACCGTTGCGATGGCGTCTTCCAACAAGCGCAGTGCGCGGCTGGCTGCCTCGCGCGCAGCAGGGCCGGGCGCTAATCCAGCGGCGGCCCAGGCGCGCGGATCGCCCAACAGGTGCGCGGCGAGGCTCACGACCTCTTCGTCAGACAAGCGCAACCGCGACGGCGTCGTCGGGCGCGTCTGGTGCAAAAGACTGGCGCTGTCCATCGCGGCGCTCCTTGGTGATTGGCGTGCGTACCCATCAGGATGCCGCTGCCTGCACGACTGGATGCAGGCGCGGACCGCGCGTTTCAGAACCGCTCTGCGCGCAGCACCGAGACATCGCTGACCACCACAACGCCGGGATAGCGCTGGAACAGGGCGGCCAGCCGCGCCACCACCGCTTCGGCCACATCTTCCGCCATGATTGCCCAGACAAGGCGCTGGTCGAGGGCGTCGGCCACGCTTTGGTCGGTCCAGCGGCCAGACAAGCCGCGGCCTTCGCGCCCATCGAACACGGAGAACACATGCACGCCGCAGGCCTCCAGAATCTCCTCGACCTTCTTCAGGATTGGCCCTTCGACCAGAATTTCCAGCTTCTTGCGCTGATGGGTCTGCATTGCGCCCTCACAACACGGCCTGCGCCACGCCGGCATATAATGGGATGCCGAGGGCGATATTGAACGGGAAAGTGACGCCGATAGCGAGCGGCAAATAAACGCCGGGATCGGCTTCCGGCAATGCAATGCGGATCGCAGCAGGGGCGGCGATGTAAGATGCCGACGCCGCCAGCGTCATGACGATCGCTGCCTCGGCTGCGGCGAGGCCCCCCGCCATCGACCCTGCAAGCCCAAGCCCGGCCCCGATCAGCGGGATCACAATTCCAGCCGCCACGAGGCCGAAAGTCAGCCGGTTTTTGCCCTGGATGCGCCGCGCCGCCACCAGCCCCATCTCCAGCAGAAACAGGCATAAGACGCCCGCGAACAGCTGGTTCACAAACACATCGAGGCGCTTGGCTCCGGCTTCGCCGGTGATCAGCCCGATCACGAACGCGCCCACCAGCACCACCACCGAGCCGTTCAGCAGCACCTCGCGCAGCAGATCGGCGGAAAAGCCGGATTTGTGCGGTTCCTGTGCGGTGGGGGCGGCGGCAGGCTTGCCGGCCAGCATCAGCGCCACGATGATCCCCGGCGTTTCCATCGCCGCCGCGACCGCGGCCATGTAAGCCCCCGGCGTCAGTCCGGCGAGGCGGGCGAAATCCATCGCCGCCACGAAGGTTACAATCGAGATGGAGCCATAATGCGCCGCCACCCCGGCCATCGTCACCCGCTCCAATTTTGGGGCAAACAGGCGCACTATGATGAAAGCGACAATCGGCATCAGCACCGACAGCATAAGCCCCACGCCCAAGGCGGCCATGAAGTCGCTGTCCAGACCATTGGCCCGCGCGGCCGCGCCGCCCTTAAAGCCGATCGACAGCAGCAGATAGATCGACAGGCCCTTGGCCACCTGCTCCGGGATCGCCAGATCCGATCGCGCCAGCCCCGCCAGCATGCCCAGTACGAAAAACAACACCGCCGGTGAAGCCAGATTGGCCAGCGCCAAGCCCACAATATCTGTCATCCCGCCGCCCGATCCCTGTTGCGGGGCCGCCCCGCGCTCGCGATTTCGTGAGCGGGATAGAGGGCGTCGTGGGGGGGAAACAAGGGGCGGGGCTCAAGAACCATGCCAGCCCTGCAATCTTTGTGGCATTTCTGAGCGCCGTTCGCCTTGTGGGGCGTGGGCGGCTTCCCATATCAGCGCTCGAACCGGGCGTGTCCGAGAGGCGGGCCGCCGATCAGGAACAGGGACGCGGAATGCCGTCTGGCTGCGATCCGGGCGCCGTCATGGGCTCGGCTCCCGGCAGC
>JBIKVO010000300.1:0-4300 GCA_044356795.1 Caulobacterales bacterium | reverse complement strand
TCAGCGCTTCGAAGCAGAGATCGAGCGCTGCAATATGATGCTGATAATGGGGCGCGGCTGGATCCAGGGGCGCCTGAATGCGGCCGGTGCTGCCAAACCGTAATTGCAGGCTGCGGACATGCCGCATGAGGGGCGTGAGTCGCTGCAGCCTTTGGGGAAACTCCGCGCCATAGGCCATCTCGTGTCCGGTGTACCAGTGCGAAAAGTCGAGGGTCAAAGGCAAATCTGGAAAGCGGGCGAGCAGGTCAAGCGTTCGCCTGACGTCTTGTGTCATCGTCGCGCGGTGGGTTTCCAGATGAAGCCTGTATCCGGTCGTTGATGACGCATGCAGAATGGCGACGGCGAGCGCGTCCATCTCCAGGTCGGTCTCAAAGCCCGTTCCGGCATGAACGGTAGTGAAGTCCAGGCCGAGGTCTCGATGACGGGTTGCAATATCGACGGCGTCACGGGGGGCGCATATCCGCGCCATGCCGCATGGGATCAGGCCCGCGCTCCGGATGTCCTCCCAGCCATGCCATGCGATCACACCCTGATAGCCATGAGCGGCAAGCAGGCTTAGACGTTCAGCGGCGCTCTCGCGCCAAGCTGGTGAGGTTCTCGGAAGCCCAGAAAGCCCGCCGAGGCAGAAGTCGCGGCGGAGTTGCATCAGGGCGTCTCAAAGATGACCGGGTTTATGGGCGACGCGGCGAGATCGCCCGGCTTCAGGCCCGGCAGCCATTGCGCGAGGTCGCTGCGCTGCATGTCGTTCACCGGCGCAGCCACCCGAATGTCGGCGTCCATATAAATCATGGTCATGACCGAGCGCGGAAGATCGCTCCGGTTCGCGCCCGCGCGGTGGAAGGTCCAGCCGCCATGGAAGCTCACATCGCCCAGCGCGTAATGGGCTTCGTCGATCGGAAATCCGCGGGCCTCCATCTCCCGACTGATCGCGGCTTCGCTCTCATCGGAGATTGCCAGATCGCGGCCAAAGGCTTCACTGTGGCTTCCGCGATAAAAGGCCAGCGGCCCCATCTCTTGGGGCACATCCTGAAGCGGAATCCAGGCGGTGATCGTCCGATCGCTCGAGAGCGGCCAGTAATACTGATCGGCATGGGCGGGCGTGATCCCGCCGCCCGGCTCCTTATAGAGCGACTGGTCATGATACAGACGCACCGCGCGCACGCCGAGCAGACTCGCAGCGATGCCCGCAAGGCGCTTGCCGAAGACGAAACGGCAGATCGCTTCATCGCGTTGCCAGAGATTCATCACCTGCAGAAACGCCCGGTCATACGTCGAGCGCTCTTCAAGCGGGCGATGATCGGTATTGAGTTCAAGCGTTCTGCGCGTGATGAGATCGCCATACTCGGCCAGGCTGGGGGGATCGAGCGCGCCGGAGAGCCGCACAAAGCCGTCGCGCTCGAACTGTGCGACGGTTTCGGCAGTGACGGCAAAGGGTGTGTTGATGTGGTCACTCATGGTCTAGGTCCCGTGTTTGACGCGCCCGCGATGACTGGAAGCCTGCGCCAGCAAATTGCCGACAGGAGCAGACTTGCGCCTGCAATCAAAAAGAGGAGGCCGAAATCCGGCAGCGTCGCCGCCAGCGCGCCGAGGCCGAAGCTGACGGACAGCTGCGGAATGACCACCGACAGATTGAACAGTCCGAGTATGAGGCCGAGTTTGCCGCCGTCCATGCGATCAGAGAGAATGGCGAACGGGAGGCTGACAACCGCGCCCCACCCGATACCGGCAAGCGCAAGAAGCGCCCAGAGCTGGACCGGTGCGTGCGCGTATAGGCCGATTGCGAGGAGGCTGAAACCCATCAGGAGGAGTGCGCAGGCGTGAACCTGCACACGCCGAAAACGCCTGATGGCTGGCCCGAACAGGGCGAGGGGGGCAATCGCTCCAACCGCGTTAAACGCCAGAAAGGCCGTCGCCGTCACACGCCCGAGATCTTCATCCGAGAGCGCCGGCATGCAGATCGCGAGAAAAGGCGTCAGGAAGATGAACAGGCTATAGACGCCGATCCAGCCCGGCGCGTGCGCCAGCATGATTGTGCGGAGGATGGGACTTTGGCGCTCTGTCGTGTCGGGCAATATCGGTATTGCCACGGCCAGCATGGCAAGGGCTGTCAGGGACAGGAAGAGTTGCGGGGGAACCGTTTGTCCGAGCAGATGCGCGACCGCGCGTACGCAGATCATGCCGATCAAGGGCAAAAGTGGGGCCAGACTGCCCAACACTTGACGCAGACCGAGTGGGTCCCCGGGGCCTAGGGTCTTTATCGAGCGGGGCTCACGGATCAACAGAACGGGCAAGACGCCAAGACACAAAACGCATAGCGGCGCGACCGCGAGGAGTGTCAAATTACCGAATCCGGCGCCGATACCGTAGGCGGCGACGCTCACCCCGCCGGAAATCGTCTGCATCCAGACGAAGGCTGTTGACCGCTCCGGGCCGGGAGAGGTCATGTCCGCGATGATGGCGCGCGATGGATTGAGGCCGACATTGATCGACAGGTCGAGCAGCAGGGTGATGCTGACCGCGACAACCAGAATACTGCTGAGGCCAAGCAGATCATTGACTGTTTCGAGATGTTGCAGCGCGACCAGGGCGCCGGCTGAAAGCGCTGCACTCAGAAGGATAAACAGCCTTCTGCGCCCACCGAAAACCCAGATCTTGTCGCTGAGTTCTCCGATCAGCAGTTGACCCAGAATGCCCGCCGCCGGTCCTGCCGCCCAGACGAGGGCGATCTCGTCGATTGCGAGAGTGTAGCGGGTCAGGAGGCGCCAGGAGAGCGTGGAAACCTGAACCGACAGGGCAAGCCCCAACGACGTCGCCGGCAGCGCCAGAAGCGCTGGATGCCAGGTGGGCGTCGATTGGGCCTTGCGGGTTTCCATGACCTGTGTCGCCCCCTCTTTGTGCGAGCCTAGAGTGTGGGGGAATGGCCATCCGCTTCGATGGCGAAAGCTGTTGCGAAAGCAGCGATTGATTATAAGATTATTGCCATGATGGCGCTGTTGTCTGCTGAACCTGTCGCTTTGTCGGCGTCGTTGCCCATCAGGGTCGAGCGCGTTCGGCGAGGTCCGGGTTCGCCTGCGCCAGCGCGGTTTGCGCATTTCCACCAGGTCGAGGAGATTGTGCTGTTTGACAGCATCTGCGGCTCGCTTTTTGCCAATGATTCCCGGTTTGAGCTCGTGCCGGGATGCGGCGTGCGTCTACCGTCCATGACTGCACATGATTTCGATCTTTCTGGCGGCCGCGCCGAATGGACGCTCATTCAATTCTATCACGATTTTGCTGTCTCGCAGCGTCCAGCGGACGTCGGGTGCGTTCATTTCGCAACCCCTGAACGCAAGCGCCTGAAGCCCCTGTGTAAGGGTCTGGCGGAGGCGGTGTCTGCCGGGCAGGCGCCGGAAGCGCGCTGCTATCTGGAACTGATCATGCTGATGTTCGATCGCGCGCGGCCGATCGACCAAGACGGCGTAGCGCCCTCGCACGCGCTGTCGAGGTTCCGCCCGTTTCTCGAGCGGGTTCGCGATGAGCCCTCGGCGGCGCTTTCGCTGCCGCAGGCGGCGTCACTCTGTCATCTTTCTCCAGCCTATTTTTCGCGCCTTTTCCGGGAAGTGTTCGGGCGGGGCTTTTCCAATTATATGACGCAGATGCGCCTCGATCACGCCGCCTTGCGTCTGGCTTCGACCCAGGCGCCGGTTTCGGAAATCGGTTTCGCGGCCGGCTTCGCCAGCCACGCCTATTTCTCCGCCCGGTTTCGCGAGCGCTTTGGTTTGACGCCGACGCAGTTTCGGGCTCGTGATGCGGTTCGCGGTTCAGTGCGCCACACGGTTGGGTGAACACGGGCGATCATGCTCCGTGATGCTTGACTTTGGGCGCTGCGTTCAATCCGCGTCGATGGTGTTTCAATGGACATGGATTTGGCGAGACGCGTTCCGTGTCTTGTCGCTTTCGACGAGAATGGCGGTCACGAGGCGTTCGCGTGAGGCCTCGTTTGGGAAGACGCTTATTTTCTGCGTTTTCCACGGTTATCTGGCCACCCCCTATGGAAAAGTTTGCGAGGCGAGCTTTTGCGTCCTGTTGGGCTGATGTTCAGCGCGACGGGAGGCGAGATGGAGAGAGTGCCGATGAGGAGGATCATGGACGTTCTGCGCCAGACGGCATTGGCAGGGCTGCCAGCGCGCGCCTAGCAAGACGGCTTTGCGCGCCGCTTTCAACCCCGCATGATCATCGGACGTGATGAATGCAACGCCGTGCAGTCCGCGTGAAACAAGGCTGTCGAGGACGGCGCGCCAATCTGTTTCGGCTTGCGATA
>JBIKVO010000299.1:0-4309 GCA_044356795.1 Caulobacterales bacterium | reverse complement strand
TGATATAGCCCTCACCGTCGAGAAATTCGCGTTGGAGTGAAATCTTGGGCGTCAGGCTGGAAAATTCGTCAACGCGATCGGCCGCGCGACGAAACCGGCCAATATCGGTATCTGGCGCGAGATTATCATAATCATAACGCACCCACTCGGCCCGAAGCCCTGCCCTCAGCCGCCAATCGTGTGAAATTACAGTGTGATACTCGCCAAACGCCCCAAAGACGGACATATCGACTTTATAATTATAATGCAGGCCTTGCGTGAAACTGCCGATTGTCGGGCGGGACTGAAACTCCCGCAACGAGCCACGGGTTTGATCGACATCAAGCCCGATCAACCAATCTTCACTCTCAAAACGCGCCTGCACGCCCCCGCCGACTTGACGCGTCACTTCCTGCGCACGCGAGGGAAAGAAACTCAAATTCAAGTCTGCTTCAATAAAGCGCAAAAATGGCGTCACCTCCCATCGCCGCCCGTTGACGTCTTGCGACGACATGGTCGCCCGCGCACGCGCCAAGCGGGTGTCGCGATAGGCTTCCGGCGTTGGGTTCGATCGCGCCAAAGCGGCGTTCTTGAAGGCGTCCGGCCCTTCGATGAAACTCGCGGTTTCCTGATTGAGATTTTGCGCGGAAAAGGTCGCGTCGATTTTCAAATCGCCTGCAAGGCCCTCATAACGCGCCAGGATCGCCTGACGATCCAATCCCGATGACGCCCGCCACCCGGCATCAGTTTCAGCGGACACGCCAAGATAAACCCGCGGCGCCGGCGGGCCCTCAACGCGGGTCAGGTTGGCCTTATGGTCACAGGCTTGACGCGGTGCGGCGCGGGCAAATTGGGCGACAATCTGCGACCGGCCAAAATCTCCGACCTCCACATCAGTTCGACGCCCGAATGAAAAATGATCCTCCTCGTGCGGCCCGTGCGCGCACTCTGTCATCGCAAAGTGATCAGCCGCCGCCCAATCCAGCGGCTGCGTGACAATATTGACCAGGCCATGCACCGCATTGGCGCCATAAGCAGCCCCGCTTGGCCCCCGCACCACATCAACGCCGGCGGCAAAGTCCAGGCTGGTTTCCCAAAGCTGGTTCACATTACCAAAACCGGGTGCGCGAATGGGAACGCCATCCTCCAGCACCAGAAACGAGCCTGCGCTTTGGCCGCCCGTCAAAACCGGACTGCGAATGGCGGGCAGGTTTTCCAACCCATTATTGCGTTGGATATTCACGCCCGGCAGTCGATTGAGCGCTTCAGCCGGCGCCTGTGCGCCAATCCAATCCAAGCCGTCACGCCCGATCGACGTCACCTTCAACCCAATCGGGGCGTCGGTGATCACCACGATTTCGTCCTGCAATGGCTCATTCTGGGCATGGGCCGCCGGGATCAGCCCAATGCCCGCCCCGACCGCCGCACAGACCCAAGCAGACGCGTGCGGCTTCATCCGCCGCGGTTCCCGCTCATGAACGCCTTGAGCGCTGTGCTCATTTCCTCAACGGCTTGGCCAACCAGCGCATCTTCCGCCACCAGGGTCTTGAAATATGAAGCGGCCTTATCGTGCCCCTCAAATGGCTTTTGCCCAAAGGCCGGCTGGATGGCGGTTGAAAAAAACATGGCCGGCGCCAAGGCGCAGTCGGCCAGCGTCAAGCGGTTTTGCGTCGCATAGCGCGGGCCTTCAAGATAATGCTCGATATAATCCAGCGCCTTGGAAACCCCCTCCAAGCCCTCCTTCACCCGCTCGGGATCGCGCTTTTGCATTTGCCCGAACAAAATTCCAAAGGATGGCATCAGATAAAGATCGGCAAGACGTGCAAGCAACCGCACCTTCGCTTTTCCGATGGCGGTGTGCCCGCGCAGGCTTGGTTCTGGATAACTGTCTTCAATAAACTCGGCGATGGTTTCGCTTTCAGGCAAAACAAAGCCGCCGACATCCAGACTGGGGATTTTCCCAATCGGTGTAATGGCGCGATAGGCATCAATCGCGGGACGGGGCGTAATTTGAATTTCGTTTTCCAATCCCTTGGCGCGAATTTGAATGCGCACGCGGGTGGTGAACGGCGACAGATGGGCATCATACAGGGTCAAGGCCATAGAAGCGTCCTCTTTGATCAAGGTTTCGAATTGCCAATGAATTGCGCGCCCGCGCCGATCCCTCCCGCGCCGATCCCTCCCGCGCCGATCCCTGCCGCGCCAATCCCTGCCGCGCCAATCCCTGCCGCGCCGGCAAGTTCGCCAAGTTCGCCAAGTTCGCGCCGCATGCCGCACGCCGCTGACGGGCGAAACGCTAGGCCATCCTATAGCGGATGGGCATCGTCTTCAAACCCGACACAAACGCAGAGCGCGTGTTGCGCGGTTCACCGTCGAGCGCGATTTCATGCAAGCGCGGCAGCAATTCGGCAAACAGGGCTTTGATTTCCATGCGCGCCAGATGCATGCCAAGGCACAAATGCCCGCCATGCCCAAACGCGGCTTGTTTGTTCGGCGCCCGATCGATTTTAAACGCAAAGGGATCATCAAACGCATCATCGTCGCGGTTGGCGCTCCAATAGAACATGCACAAGGCATCGCCGGCTTTGATTGTTTGACCGCGCAATGTGTAATCCTGTTTCGCGGTGCGCATGAAGTGCTTCACCGGCGTGACCCAACGGATCATCTCTTCCACAGCCCCCGGCAACAACGCAGGATCTGCCTTTAGTTTTGCCATTTCCGACGGATTCTTGATGAGCTCCAACATGCCGCCAGCCGTTGCAGAGCTTGTCGTGTCATGTCCGGCAGTGGCGATAATCACGTAATAACTCATCGCCTCGCGATCGCCGATCGGTTGGCCGTCAATCATGCCATTGGCGATCACCGAAGCAACATCATCGCGCGGACTGGCGCGACGATCGGCGCTGAGGGCGCCGAAATAGGCAAACAATTCCATCGCGGTTTTCGCAAGATCGACATTGCGCCCCTCGCCATACACGCCTTGATCTGTGGTGGTGTGAGCGCTTTCGTTGACGACATCTGGATCTCCAGGGCCGAAAATTTCCTGCGTCATTTTCAACATAAAGCGTTCGTCTTCCTTGGGAACGCCGAGGATTTCCATAATCACGCGCAGCGGATACCAAAGTGCGACTTCCCTGACGAAATCGCAACGCCCGCCAAGCGACGCCATGCGATCGACATGGTCTTTCGCAATCTGAGAAACACGCGCTTCCAGCGTCTTGAGATTGCCCGGCATGAACCAGGCTTGCGTGAGATTGCGCAATTTGAAGTGCAGCGGATCATCAAGATCGACCAGCGTCCGAAACAAATGGGTATCGCCGCCCGTAACAGACTTCACCCATTCTTCGCCTTCGATCGGGCCAAGATAGGTGCGCTGCGAATTGATGAAAACGTCGTTTTGCCGGCTGATCTCCAACACATCGGCATGTTTGGTGATCGACCAGAACGGGCGGAAACCGCGCGGCGCAGTCCAGCGCACAGGGCACTCCTGACGCCATTTGCGATAGAGCGCGTGGATCTCGTGTTCGTTGGCATAGAGATCGGGATTGACAACCTGATCATCTTCGGTTGCCCGCGAATAGCCTGGAAACTTGACGCCTGCACCATCCGCCATTTTGGCCTCCCTCTGTCGGAGCCCAACTTAGTATGATGACGCAAAAAGTGGAATGTGGATTTCAACGCCCGCACGGTCTGGCGTTCAACGCGGCATCAGCCGAGACACATTGGCGCCAGCAAGACAAGACCGAGAACCGCTTCAAAAGCGACCGCCGCCGCCTGATACCCCGTGCGCGCCCGGGAATCGATGAGCGGTCCCCAGCCACAAAAGCGCCGCCATCGCCGCCGCCGTGATCCCGGCTGCGCCAGGGGCAGCGTGGCCGAGATCAGGCAGCATGACGACCAAGGCGCCGACATGCACCGCCACAAACAGACCGCCAAAACTGGCGCGAAATTCGGCGCGACCGTCCGGGAACGCAGGGTCCGCCTGGAGCCGGACAATCCGGGCGGCCGCGTCGGGCGCAAACAGCCCTAAAAGACCAAGCCCAATGCCCAGAAGGCACACCACCGCAGCCGCCCAAATCGCAATCGCGCTATCCACGGGCCACCCCATTTCAGGCCGCCAGCGGGCCAATGGTGAGATACACCTCGCGCCCCTGTGTCCGGCACATCACCGCGCCCGAAGCCCCGGTCAAAATGGCGGCAAGACCACAAAACGCCCAAAGCCGGTCAATGTGCAGACGGATCACCGGCAGGGTCAGTTCCTCCCAGCCCCGCTGCTTACCGAGCGCAAGCAGTTTCATCGCCGGCTCGCGCATGCTGTCTTGGATGGCTG
>JBIKVO010000298.1:0-4315 GCA_044356795.1 Caulobacterales bacterium | reverse complement strand
CGTTCTTCTCCGGCCGGTCAAACACCACAAATTCCCACGGATCATTCGGGCGGTTGGCCGCCACCGCGATCTTTTCGCCAACGCGCCTCAAGCGCTGGTTCAGCACCCGATCGTTAGAAATCGGCGTCTTGGACTTTTCCTCGTTCCAGGCGTCCAGCGCCATGCCGGCCAGGAACGTGTCGTCGACCAGCACAAACTGGCGACGTCCCGTCACCGCATTGGTCGAACAGCCCGCCGCCGCCACCGCGATCGACCCCGCCGCCAGCGCCCGCACCAGATCACGCCGCGCTATGCTGCTCAGGTCGATCAGCGTGGCTTCCTGACCGCCATGGATATGGCCATGGTCGTGGTTGTGATCATGAGCAATGCACATCGGAAGCTCCTCTCTGTCCACACCGCCCTCGACCGATCACGGTCGCCGCCGGCTGGTCTGCCTGAAACGGTGGCCCTGCCCGCGCCGTGCTCGCCCCTTGCGATCTGGCCGCCCGGGATCGTCACGCCATCGTTACCAAGAGCGCAAGCCGGGCGCCACAGTCCGCCAGCGTCTTTTGCTGCTGCGGAACTTCGCGCCATCGACCCGGCAACTTTGCCTCTGTTACCAGTCGCGCGGCAACCGAACATGAACAGGCGATTGCGCGCCGGTTCAGACAGGCATGGTCATACCGGCCACACACAGGATATCGCCTGGGTCGGCAGCGCAATCGACGCGACCGCGCCAGGCCGACTGGAGCCTTTGCGATGCCTCTCTTTCGCTCATCGTTTTCCTTTTCCCTGCGGGCTGCGGTTGCCGCTGCGATCCTGGCCGCCACGGCCCTTGCGAGTGCGGCCACGACAACGGCCGCCGCCCAGGAGCCAGACGCCAAAGAGCCCCCTGCCGGGGAGGCCCTGCGCGGTGATTTCCGGGGCGATCGGCGCGGATCTGGCGGCATCGAACTGTTCAATGGTCAGAACTTCAGCGGCGATCGGCGGTTTTTTCCCGGAGAGGAAAGCAACCTCGCCCGCGCGGGCTTCAATGATCAGGCCGTCAGCGTGCGCCTCACCGGGCGCGGGGCCTGGCAGTTGTGCGATGATGCGGGCTTTCGCGGGCGCTGCGTCTTTGTCAACGGCAACGAGCCCGACCTGAACCGCCTGGGCCTTGCCTGGCGGGTCAGCGCGATCCGGCCGGTGGAGGACAATAGCGGCGGATGGGGCGCCGGCGGCGGATGGGGCAATGACAACTGGAGTGGCGGGCGCGGACCCGAAATCAGTCTGTTTGAACGCGACGGCTATGGCGGGCGCAGCGTCCGCCTGCGCGACGGCATCGCAAATCTGAACAATCACGGCTTCAACGACACCGCACGCTCGCTGCGCACGCGCGGGCGCTGGATCGTGTGCGAGCACGCCAATTTTGAAGGCCGCTGCCGCACTGTGCAAGGCGACCTGTGGGACTTGAACGGTATCGGCCTTGCCAACCGGGTGTCGTCCCTGCGTCCGGCCGACGATTTTGGCGGCGGATACGATCCCGGCTATCCGGGCGGCAATCCGGGCGGCAGCGTCGATTATGGCGGCGCCGCGCAGGGCCGCTCGGCGGTATTCTTCCCGCGCCCCGCGATCGGCGGGCAGCCTGTCGTGACCCGGCGGAGCGCGCGCGGCGCGGCCGACGACTTCTGCCGCCGGGCCGGCATGCGGGAGGCGGGCTACTTCTCGGTCGACCGCGGCTGGCGGGAGGAAGTGCTGGCGGATGTGTTGTGTGTGCGGTGAGCACGGCTGCCCGCAGCGCGCGGGTCTGCGCCCGGGCGATAGCGCGTCTTCGCTGGGGTGCAGGGTGATCCAAAGCACAGCAGGCTCGGCTGCGGTTTCTTGAAACCTATCGGAATCTCTGCATTTCGCCCAGCCCGGAATTTCTGCGTGTCGGTGACACGGGATATGTCCGGCTTTTGTAGCAAGCGATTTGTCCGGTTTTGACCGGGAGGATCGCGGTGCTGCAGGAGGTTCGGATGGCCAGGATCGTTGATGCGATTGGTCGGTATACGTCGGGGGCGCTGACCTGTTTGGAGGCGGCGTCGTTATTGGGGATGAGTGAGCGGCATTTTCGCCGGCTTCGGGACGCCTACGCCGAGGGCGGGGCGGAGACGATTGTTGATCGCCGGCGCGGCAAGCCTGCGTCGAACAAGGTCGATGAGAAGTTCAAGGACTGGGTCGTGGAGCAATATGTGACGCGTTATTTCGACTTCACGCCGAAGCATTTTCATGAAGAGCTTAAGAAGAATGGCTTCGATTACGGCTATACCTGGACGAAATCGGTTTTGTATCTGCGCGGCGTTTTGAAGCCCGCGAAGAAGCGCGGCGCGCACCGCAAGAAGCGGCCGCGCTCGCCCTTGCCTGGCATGCTGGTGTTCCAGGACGGTTCGACCCACGATTGGTTTATGGGGCGTCGCGCGCCGTGCGACCTCATCGTCACGCTCGACGACGCGACCGGCGCGCTTCTTTCGGCCTTCTTCGTGGAGCAGGAAGGGACGATGTCAAGCTTTGTCGGCTTGCGGGAGACGATCGCGCGAAACGGCTTGTTTTCAAGCTTTTATACCGACCGGGGCTCGCATTATTTTCTGACGCCCCAGGCCAATGGCAAGGTCGACAAAGTCAACCTGACCCAGGTTGGGCGGGCGCTGGCGCAGCTGGGGATTGAGCACATCCCCTCTTATGCGCCGGAAGCCCGCGGACGCATGGAGCGCGCGTTCGGCACGCTGCAGGGGCGGTTGCCGCCGCTGCTGCGGCTGGCGGGGATTGACGATCTCGAGGCCGCCAATCGCTGGATACGCGAGGTCTACATGCCCGAACACAACGCCCGTTTCGCGGTGAAGCCGACCGAGGAAGGCTCAGCCTTTATCGCGTTCGTCGGCGACCTCGATAACATCTTGTGCGTGCAAGCTGAGCGCGTCGTCTCCAACGACAACACCGTGCGTTACGAGGGGCTCGTGCTGCAAATCCCTGAACAAAAGCATCGACGCCATTACGTTAAAGCCAGCGTGCGTGTCCATGAATACCCGGACGGACGCCTCGCTATCTTTCACGGCCCGCGCCTTCTGGCCCGCTTCGACGACCGCGGCGCCCTGATCGAGGAGACCCAAAAATCGGCCGCCTAAGCCCGCCCGGCGGCTGAAACCGGGAGACCCGGTCAAAGGCAAGTGGCGGACATTTACCGTGCTACGAAAACCGGACATCTTCGCGCGCTATCGACAGCCCGGAATTTCTGCGCACGCTCGCCTGGATGCGCGACATGCAAGCCATCCGGCGCAACCTTCCATCGGGAATGCCGGACGCCGATCGCCCGGCACGGTATTCGGATGACATGTTAGCGCTGGGTTTCACGGAGCGCCACGGCAGCGATCTTCGCTCCGTGGCGGTCTGGGGCCGGTGGCTGATCTGGAATGGCCGGCGCTGGGCGAGCGATGCAACGCAACGCGCTGTGGAACTGGCGCGGGACGTTGGCCGCGAAGCTTCCATCGATGTCCTTGCAGGCCAGGGATCGATGCGCCTCGCCGCGTCGGCGGCCAGCGCCAAGACCATTGGCGCGATCGAGCGACTTGCGCGCGCCGACCACCGGCACGCCGCGACCGTCGACGAATGGGATCGTGATCGGTGGCTCGTCAACACGCCCGACACGACCATCGATTTGCGAACCGGCAAAGGGCGCGCTCACGATCGGGACGACCGGATCACCAAGACGACGGCAGTCGCGCCGGGCGGCGCCTGGCTCCGCATCACCAGTGTTGGGAATAGACACTGATTCATCGGAATGCGACCCAGTTTGCGACTGGATGCTCTGCCAGATGGCAACGCTTGGGGGGCAGGTGGACGGTCTTTAGACCTTCTTGGTCGTATCGACAGGAGCACTCGCATGAAGAAGTTTTTTGGCATGATGGCAGCGGCCTTACTCGGGGCCGGGATGTTGACTGTTATCGCTCCGCGGTCCGCATCTGCAATCCAAACACCGGCCGAAGTGTATTCCTATGGTGACCTCGGCAGCTGCAAAGTACGCCTACGCGTGTATGGGCAAGGGAGCGCCGATGTGACCCTGCAAACTGCGGGCGACCCAACCTCCGGCGGTTCGCTGTTCATCAATGGTCGCGCAACACCTTTCCTTGCTATCAACGCCCAACACCTCGCCGGGTGTGGGATAACGCAACCTGATGTCTGGACTTTGGGCGCTGCGTTCAATCCGCGTCGATGGTGTTCCAGTTGATAGAGATTTGGCGGGACGCGTTCCATGTCTCGTCGATTTCGACGAGAATGGCGGTCACGAGGCGTTCGAGTGAGGCCTCGTTGGGGAAGACGC
>JBIKVO010000297.1:0-4346 GCA_044356795.1 Caulobacterales bacterium | reverse complement strand
GCATCGCCAATCGTTGATTGGGCAAAGGACAGCACGGCTTGGCGCCCATCGGCGTCAGACACGGCGGCTCTGATGGCGCTGCGTTCTGCATTGCGTTTGTCGAAGTCGATCCGGCCTACGGGCTGACCGACACGCGTTATCGTGAAGCCGCCCACCATGCGCCGCCCCAGAAACGCGGATGCTGCAAAACGGGTCGGACGCGCCTCATAGACGGAGCCGACAAAACGCACCTTTTCGCCCAGGCATGCTTGGATTTTGGGGTCGTTGCTGTCGGGATCATTTGAAATCGAAAAGGGCCCGACTTTCACGGCCGTATTGTCAAGTGTGGGCACTTGCACTTCGAGGGGCGGCGCGCCTTCCGGCTGACCTGCGGCTGTGCAGGTGTATATCCGTGAGATCTCTTTGTCCCACTCTACCCCAAAGAACGAGTGGCCTTCGGCGAGGATCACACATCGGCCTCTTGCGAGTTTTGGCGGGCCCGCACCGAGAAATCGGGAAACGATGTTGAGTTTCGATTCCAGTCGAAGCCCAAAAGGCTCGTTGGGCCGCATATTGTGCTCGTAAACTAACGATAGCCCCCGGCAGTGGCCCCGGACTTGATAAACGCGCCATTGGCCCGGCGATGGTCAGGCGCTTTGTTGCCACGGGTGCGCGCGGCGTGGGCTGTGCTGGTGTAGGCGTCGCGTCAGCCGCTGGCGCTGCTGGCAGTTGCATATCTGTGGCGGGGCTTTGTGCGAATGCGATTACGTGGGCGAGGAGAAGCGCGACCGTCGACAATCGCGGCTTGAGCGACGTATTGATCCTATGAGCTTGAGAGAGCGCGAAAGGCGCTTTTGCACCACGGCTATCGCATATCGAGACTGCGGCCGGTCGGACATGAACCGGCCATGAACGCGCCTACACCCAACCCAAGCCGCGGGCGATTTTTATTGCGACATGCGCTGCCAGCGCGCCCAGTACAATCGTGCCCAGCGTGAACAACACAAACCTCACGGGCACATAATTGATCGTGCCTTGCCACAGGCTATGCGCAACGCGCAGGCCAACATAGGCCCATGCCAATTGCACCTGCAGGGGCATCGTCATGCCGATCAAGGCGCTGATGAGGATCACGGCGTAAAACAGCGTCGGCTGTTCATGCAGATGGTTGTAGTTGTCCGCCACTTGTCGCGCCGATGTGGGCAGTGCGTGCAAATCCTCCTTGTGTTTGATTTTCCCGGCGTCAATACGCGCGCGCTGCATCGCGGGAATACGGGTGATGTACATCCAAAGCCACACAATCATCGTCCACAGAATGAGGGCGATGGCAGGCGCGAACAGCGCCCAAGACTCTGGCGTGGGTGCGCCGCCGACATGAAATGATGGTTCGATCGACATGCCTATTTCCCCCTTGTGCATCGCGCCTTTTTGCGATTGCTTTCGGATAGCGAGAAGGCTAAACGCACGATCCCGCTCTGCCAAGGGTGCTGCCCAGTGTCGCCCAGTGTCGCCCAGTGCATTGTTCGAGCATCCTTCGCGCCTGGTTCTCGCGTTTTGTCCGCACGCCTGACAGAAGGCCCGCCTGACAGAACGCCCATAAGGGTTTTACGATGCTGTGCGCCGCGATGAGGGGTTGGGGCTTTGGGCGATAAGGCTCATGAGGCTGGCCCCCGGAGGCCAGAGGTTTGGGCGACCAGGCCGACGATCGCGGGGGCTGTTGCGATGAGTCGGTCCGGCCTCCGGGGCCAGGTCGTGCCGTTCAAAGAGCAGCGCCCTCGCCGCATTGCGACGTAGCGACGCCCCATACGAACAGCATGCTCGCACTGGTAGTGCATTTTCTAGTGACTCGCCAGCGAAAAGTAGGGGCCCACACCCGCTTCGCGACTGTAACGAAATGAATTTTGGCGTTTTTGTGAAGTTGTGCGCCTATGCCGCATCCGGCCTCGGCATTCTGCGAGCGCCGTTCAGCCATGCTGCGCACGGTTGGGCTGGGGAGCCCCCGCCTGACATGCGCAGACGGTGCAGGGGCGGCTCACGGAGAATTCATTCGCCAATTCATGACGCAGGCGTCAAGTTTCTTGATTGGGCGCCCATTTTTGGGATATGAGACATGGCAGTGCTGGTCGAAGCTATGGCCACTCACGGAGGAAACGATGGCTGCAGATGGTTCCGCGCTCGCCCCGATCAAGAACATCACCAAGGACGACCTGTATGACGCCGTGGCGCCGGATGACTTCGCCGCAATGCTCGAAATTGATCGCCATCTAAATCGCTCTACCGCGTTTGATAAGATTATCTCGGCAACGCACGATCATTTCTGGGATCCGCTCGACGCGAAATATATCGATTTCAATGAGCCGTTCGACATTAGCGGCCAGCAGATCATGCCGGATTATCTCGTGCCCGCGCTGGAGACGGATTATGTCCGCGATTATTTCGTCGATAAGCCGGCGGAGAAGATCCGCTTCGTGAATGAAATGGCGCGCTGGCAATTGTCCGCCATTTTGCATGGCGAACAGGGCGCGCTGAGCCTCTCCGCCTCTCTGTGCCATGTGCTGCGCGATCCTGGCGCCCAGGAATATGCCGCCAATCAGTGCCGCGAGGAGGGCCGCCATGTCACGGCCTTTGCGAAATATATCAAGTCGCGCTGGGGCAGCCCGCTGCCGTGCGGCCAGGTGCTGGCGGATCTCTTGAAGGAGATCGTCAATGCGCCGGAGGTGTACAAGAAAATTGTGGGCATGCAGATGCTGGTTGAGGGCCTCGCCATGGGCGCCTTCGCCACGATCTATCGCGAATGGAACGATCCGCTGGCGCGCAAGCTGACGCAGTTGGTGATGACGGATGAGGCGTTTCACCACAAGTTCGGCAAGATCTGGGCTGATCGCACCATCCCGAAGCTCACGCCGGAAGAGCATGAGATCGTCGAGAGTTGGGCGGCGCATTGCTTCCAAACGCTGCTGTTCAATCTCGTCGCGCCGCATCAGATGGCGCCGATCTACGCGCAGTTCGGCCTCGATCCGATGAAGGTGATGGAGGAGTTCCAGAAGGTCGCCACCGATGCTGAGCGCCGCGCGCGCATGAAAGAAGCAACGAACATCTTCCGCGTGCTGGTGAAGACGCTGTGGAACGCCGGCATCATCACCGATCGTACAGCGCCATTTTATGCGATGTATGTGGACTTCGAGGAATTCAAAGCCGAGGGCGATCATATGGTCGGCGACGATATCGCCGAAGAAGGCATCGCCTTTCTCAAGACGATTAACTTCCACGTCCGCACCGACGCCTTCGCCCGCGTTGCGGCCGAGTAGTGGCGGCGTCAGCCGTGTGATGCGAGAAACAAAACAACCGCTGGCCCAAAGCCGGCGGTTGATTTTGGTGTATTCTTGCACCTTGCCCTAAACAAAAACCCGGCGACCGCTGTCGGCCGCCGGGTTGTCGTCCCGTCACTTTTCGCTCGACGCCACACAAAGGCGCCATGCGCTGGCCGAGGCAGGGGCGGGTAATCGCCCCCGTCTCCCTGCTTACATGGCGAACGTGTAGCGTACGCCAACGCTCAGCACATGGGCGTCGGTGTCGGCTTCAACGCTCGGACCGCCGCCGATGCGCGAACCAGAGAATTCCGGCGCGTTCAGGTAGCGGTAATTCACGTCCAGGGCGGTGTTCGGCGCGATATCCCACGCCACGCCGCCCTTCAGTTGCCAAGCGAAGTTGGTGTCGTCGTCTCGGGTCAGCGGGTTGGAGTGCTCGGTGTTGGCCCAGCCGATGCCGGCGCCGACATATGGTGTGAAGCCGCCGCCGCTGGCGAAGTCGTAGGCGACGTTGGCGAACAGTCCGGTGACTTGCACGTCCGCGCTGGCGCCCGGGATATCCACGTCGTTGTCGAGATACACGATCTCGCCTTCAACGCGCACGCCCGAGCCGAAATCCGCGCCCAGCGCGCCCGACACGACGAGGCCGCTGTCGAGATCGAACTCGCGCACGCCTGACACGTCGACATTGCCGCCGACCGAGGCGCCCAATTCGCCGCGGACGTACCAATCGCCCGCGAAGGCCGCCGGCGCAACCGCCAGTGTAAGCGCAGCAACCGCCGCGCCGATTACTTGTTTAAACATAAGTCTGCTCCCTCTAGCGCCCGATTCTGGGCGGGGTGAGGCCGAGGCGCGCATTCGCGCGGCGAGCGAAAACGCACAACCCCTTGGGCTCACGATAATTCGGGCTCTTACGGTCGTTGCGCGCGTGAAACAACCCCGGCAGGGGGCGCAATCGGCCGAGCGGCTTGGCAGTGTGGTAAACAGGGCACAGCGCACAGGCTGTTCACAGGGGTTTCTTAGGGGGTTCATAGGGGTTTCTTAGGGGGGTTTCTTAGG
>JBIKVO010000296.1:0-4360 GCA_044356795.1 Caulobacterales bacterium | reverse complement strand
ATCATCACTTTCGAGGCCTGCTCAGGCTTCACTCGCGTTACGGCCCGCTGGATTGCTCAACCGCCCAAGGCGGCCTTTGTCACGAGGCTTCGGCCCTACCGGTTACCCGGCAAAGCCGCTCGTCAGCGACAAGACCTATAGCCAATCATCTGGCTGGAACCTTCCTCCACTGGTGCTACGCGCCTTCGGGGCGCACTGAATAAGTGAATAAGAGGGGCTAGATCATGGCGCTGCAATTGCGGTCGATTTTTTCGGACCGCATGGCTCGACTTTTGAATTCTTTGAACTTGGAAAAGAAACTCTCGATGAGGCGGCGCCATATGTCGATGTCGGCGTCGATGTCGAGGGGCGTGATCTATTGCGGACGCTGCGAGATAACGCTCTTTGCGCCGCGTTGGTTCATTTCTGCGATGGTCCAATTGGCGACGAACGCGGTGTCGGCCAAGGGGGCGTCAAAGCCCATGTCTTTGATCACGGGGGCCGCGCCGATCGTGTCGAAGCAATGCCCCGCCAGCAGAACAAAGCGCACGCGATTGCCCTGCGCATCGGTCGAGGCGAGGATTTGGGTCAAGGCGAGGATTTTTGTGGTCCGGCCGCCTTTGGATTTGCCGATCGCCTGATTTTGGGTCTCCCTGGAGCGCGGTGTCCATGGCGATGGACCGCAACAATGGTGACGTCGATCATCGCATAGTCCATGTCGGGATCATCCGACAGCGCATGGAAAACCCTCTCCAAACACCGGCTTTGGGGCAGTCGTCGAAGCAATTGAACACCGTGTTCCAATCGCCGAACACAGCGGGAAGATCACACCAGGGCACATGCGTCTTCACCGACCACAACACCGCGTCGATGAACCGACGATTTTCGCTCCCGCTGCGGCCCGGATCGCCCGGCTTGCCAAGGCAATATGGAGCGATCTTTTCCCACTGGGCGTTCGTTAAAACCAAGCAAACCATGCAGAGCTCCGGAAAAAGGAGCTTGAATCAGTGTCCGCGCACTGTGTGAAACCTGATGATCAACAGACCCTAACCCGGCAGCGGCTGTCGGCGACGCGAATGGGCAGCCTTGATCGCCTTTGACAGCGCTTGAAACAGTGGCGAAAGGCTTGCGCCGAATGCAACGCTTGGTACGCTTTAACGCCTACGCCCGTATCGCCGCGCCGGATCCTTCGCCAATCCGCGGCGGGCCGCCCAAAACCTTGTGACCGAATGCCTTGTCGAGCACGCGGCTGTTGTCGCGGGCAAGCTCGGCGGCTTTGGTCAGATGGTCGAGCACCTGGACATTGTTGGCGAACACAATCTGCGCCTCCACCCGTTCATCCAGCGCGATCCGATCCAGCCGCTTGAGCACATCGGCGCGGATCAAGGCAAGCAGCTCCTCCAGGCGGTAGCCGGTTGGATTGTCTTCGGAAACGAGAAAGCGGGTCATGGCCGTGCCCTTTGCTTGGCTTCTACCTTGTCTGAACGGGGCAAGCCTGCCACGACGACCTCAAAGGCTCTTTAAGGATTATGGCGAACGGAGCGGAAACCATGACAGTGGCGGCAGTCATCTGGGACTTTGGCGGCGTCATCACCCATTCGCCGTTCGAGGCGTTCAATCGTTATGAGGCCGAGCGCGGCCTGCCGGCGGACTTCATTCGCGGCGTCAACGCCCGCAATCCCGATTCCAACGCCTGGGCCCTGTTTGAACGGGCCGAGATCAGCGCGGCCGCCTTCGACGCCCGCTTTGCCGAAGAAAGCGCCGCGCTGGGCCATCGCGTGGCGGGGGCGGAAATCCTGGGCCTGCTGTCTGGCGATTTGCGCCCGCGGGTGGTGGCGGCGCTGGACGCCTGCAAGGCGGCGGGCTTCAAGCTCGGCTGCATCACGAATAATGTGCCCACTGGCGAGGGCGCGGGCATGGCCGCAACGGCGGCCAAAGCCCGGGCGGCGGCCGGCGTGTTGCAGCGGTTTGATCATGTGCTGGAGAGCAGCAAGATCGGCATCCGCAAGCCAGACCCACGCATTTATGCGCTGATGTGTGAGGCGCTCGATGTGGCGCCGGAGCAGTGCATCTATCTTGACGACCTGGGGATAAATCTGAAACCTGCCCGCCAGATGGGCATGGCCACGATCAAGGTTGTCTTGGAAGCGCAACTTCTCGAGGATCTGGCGGCGGCGACGGGCCTGTCGCTTTGACGGGCCGAGGGGCCAAGGTCATTGGGGTTGAAGGCCGATGTTGAGACGAACCATATTGCTTTACGCCCTGCTCGCGCCCGGTTTGGCGATGGCGCAAACGCCAACAAAAACGGGGCGCGCCGCGCCGGTGCTCCGCGATGTGCGGCGCAATGATCCGTTGCGCAAGACCCTGCTGGACGCGGTGCGCCCTGTGTTGGAAGACGCCATTGGCGCGCCAGTTCTGTTCACTGTCAAGACGCTGCGGGTGGCGGGGCGCTACGCCTATTTCCTGGGCGAAAGCCGCCAGGCCAACGGCCGCCCGTTTGATTTCCGCCGCACCAAACTCAAAGACGCGGTGGAGGAGGGTTTGTTCGACGGCCCGCGCACCAGCGCCTATCTGGAGCGCGTCGGCGATGGCGGCTGGGTGGTGCGCGAATGGCAGATCGGCTCCACCGATTTCCCCGACCCCGGCTGGCCGGAAACGCACGGCGGCCCGATTGAGCTGGTGGTTGGGCGCAGCCGGCGCTGAGCTGTCACGCGGGAAAGGCCACACCGTCATAAAATTCAGCGCGAGTGGACGTGCGCCGCACCGCCGCCTATCAAGCGCTATGGCCATTAAACTCTCTCGATTACGCTCCGGCCTGCTTCGCGATATCATGCCGAAAGGCCTGTATTGGCGCTCGATCCTGATCATCCTGGCGCCGGCGGCGGTCATCCAAACGATCATCACCTTGGTGTTTCTGGATGATCACTGGGAAGCCACCACAAAGCGCATGAGCCAGGCGGTTGCGGCTGACATTGCCTTGATCATTCAATTGTATGAGGCCTCGCCCACGCCGGAAACCTTTGCGCAATTGACGCGCCTTGCCCGGGCGCCCTTGCGCCTCGACATTGCATTCGAGCCTGACACAACCCTGGCGAAAGAGCGATGCGCACCGGCCGGCCAGGCGATCGACAGCTATTTCACCAGCGCCTTGAGCCAGGATCTGGGCCGTGAGGTGTGGTACGATTCCACTTGCCCCGGTCCGCAGGTGGAGGCGCGCGTGCCGCTGCGCGACGGCGTGTTAAGCGTGCGCGCCTTCAAAGACCGTGTGCAGGCGCGATCCGGCCCGCTGTTTGTGTTGTGGATCCTGGGCGCCACAGTGATGCTGGCGGTGGTGTCGATTCTGTTCATCCGCAATCAGGTGCGCCCGATTGAGACGCTGGCCCATGCGATGGCGGCTTTTGGGCGTGGGGAAGATCGCGGGCTGTTCAAGGCGCGCGGTGCGCGCGAAGTGCGCGAAGCGACGCTGGCGTTCTTTGATATGCGGGCGCGCATCCGCCGCCATATTGATCAGCGCAGCCAGATTCTGGCCGGCGTCAGCCATGATTTACGCACGCCCGTGACGCGCCTGAAGCTGCAATTTGCCCTGATGCCGCCAAGCGATGAAGTGGGCGCAGCCAAACGCGATCTCGCCGAAATGGAGCGCACGCTGGACGAATATCTGGCTTTTGCGCGCGGGGCCTTGGGCGAAGAGCCCGTCACCATTGATCTGGCCGCTTTGGTGCAAGATGTCGCCGCGGACGCTGCCCGCAGCGGCGCGGTGATCCGCCTCGACGCTGCCGGCGATCTGACCGCACAAGCCCGGCCTGGTGCGGTAAAGCGCGCTTTGACCAATCTGGTGGATAATGCCGCTGCACACGGTGAAACCGTGACAATCGGGGCCCGCCGCGAATTTGGCGCGATCCACATCACCGTCGACGATGACGGCCCCGGCATCGCGGAGGATCAATACGAAGACGCATTCCGCCCCTTTTCGCGGCTGGATGAAACCCGCACGCGCAACACCAAAGGCATAGGGCTTGGCCTGGCGATCGCGCGGGATGTGGCGCGCAGTCATGGCGGTGATATTGCGCTGGCGCGCAGCCCGATGGGCGGCCTACGGGCGACGTTGCGATTGCCGGCCGCGGATTGAGGCCCTGGACGATCACATTTTCCGGGTTTGGAGAGCCCATCGCTGTGAATCAGATGACTGCATCGCCATATAACTCGCCTCTTGGGCGCTTTTGCCGCGGCCGCTGGCTATGTTGTGATCGCCATACGCAAGAAAATTACGCACATCCCAATTGTTTTTCGGCCCATTGTGTCCTATATACCACGCATGGTCGGGGCGCATCACCCTGGATCGGCGTCGTCCCCCCCGCTGACGGATCCAGAGCCCCGATTG
>JBIKVO010000021.1:0-15059 GCA_044356795.1 Caulobacterales bacterium | reverse complement strand
AAAACACTGCCCGAAAACACTGCCCCAAAAAGGCTGTCGTGCGCATCGTCTTGGCGTCACGGTCAAGGCCCATAGTCGCGAAAGTCGTTTGCCCATCGATCCCATCCCGGTAAACCCACACCACCATGGGCGGCTTTGCAGCAATCGGTAATCCTCAGATTTGTTCAGAGATTCCTGAGGTGACGTTTTTGAAGTCTTTCATCGCCGAGCGCTGGAGATATCCCGGGCGTATTCTGCAACCTGTTTCCCACCTCGGCGACAATCACATCACCTTTGTTATTATGCGCAATGATATCAACGCCTGCCAAATCCGAGATTGATCGCCGATTATTATAGGCATCCCGATCCATCACGAACTCCAACTCGGCTCTTTGTTTTGCACCGCCGAAGCGTTTGCACCGGAAAAACAATCGCAACTCAAAAGGTATATTGAAGCGCAGCAAGCGACTATCAGCGTCGCGTTCCATGCGGAAAATGTCGTGAGCGCCGTAGTAGAGGCCGGTTGATCGTTGAAAACGCACTCAATCAAAAGTTCGGGCATTTCGATCCGATTCCAGCGGATCGGAAATTACCCTAAGTCTTAAAAAATCCACCGCGACGATCTCGCGCATGTCGGCGCCTTTCCAGGAACGCGGCCGACCGCGATTGCCCTTCCATCCCCCTTGCGCGTTCCCCTTTACGGTGAGGATGGCGAACCGAGCGCACTAGGTGCGGTGGACGCGGCCACCGCGCAAAATCGTGTCGCCCCCTTACCGTTCGCCCAATCATCCCCTCCACCCCAACGGCAGAGCAGCCTTGAAGATGTCGCCATGAATGTGCTGGATATCACGAAACCGTGAGAGCGCACGCTGACACGCGTGTGCGGGGGAGTGCAGTCGTGATCAGCATCGTTATTCTGGCCGGGGTCTTCGTCACCCTGGCGACCATCATCCCCGTTGTCCTGCAGTTGCGCAAACATCCCAAGGGCCTCGTTGTCCTATTCTTCGCCGAGATGTGGGAGCGCTTCTCTTATTACGGGATGCGCGGCATCCTGGTGGCCTATCTCACCCAGCATTTCCTTTTTGAGCGGCCGTTCGCGGGCTCGATCTACGGCGCCTACACATCTCTTGTCTATCTGCTGCCGCTGGTGGGCGGCTATCTGGCCGACAAATATCTCGGCACGCGCAAGGCGATCGCATTTGGCGCCCTATTGCTGGTGGCAGGGCACGCTTTGATGGCGGTAGAGCAAAAGCCCGCCGTGCAAACCCTCACCTATCAGGGCCAAGTCTATCGGTTTGAAAGCGAAGGCCGCATCGACCAGCGTGAGACATGGCTGATCATCGATGGACAGCGCTACAATTACGCCACCAAAGAAGGCCTCATCTTGGCCAACGACACCGGCGACGTTCGGTTCACCGGACGCATCAGCTCCAATCAATATCGCATCGATATGCGCGGCGACGCGGGGGTTTTTGTGTTGCCGGGGGTTGATGGCGCGGCGGAGCAAAGCTTCTCCATTTCACCGGCGCCAGACTCGCCGAAAGCGGATCAGACCCGCACCATTACCGGCGAAGGGGTAGTGGCAAAAGCGACGAAGGCATCGTGGCTCGAAATCGAGAATCTGCCGGCAACTGCACCCTTACCGGCGGTGATTGACCGCGCCGATTATAGTCTCGGCGTTGTCGGCCGCGACGATAGGTTTGTGGCGATCTTGTATCTGTCGCTGGCGCTGATCGCGATGGGCGTAGGCTTCTTGAAGGCCAACATCTCGACGATCGTCGGCCAGCTTTATGCCGAAGACGATCCGCGTCGCAATTCCGGTTTCACGCTGTATTATTACGGCATCAATCTTGGCGCGTTCTGGGCCGGCATTGCGTGCGTGTATTTCGGCATGACAGTGGGCTGGTGGGCAGGCTTTGGCCTGGCCGGCATCGGCATGTTGGCGGGCTTTATTGTGTTCGTACTGGGCAAAGGCTGGCTTGAAGGCAAAGGCGAGCCGCCCGAACCGGAAGCGTTGAGAAAACGCGGCATATTGGGCCTGAACCAGGAAACGCTGATCTATCTGGGCGGCGTGCTGGGTGTGTTCCTGGTGTTTGCGCTGATGCAGGCCAATGGCGCCGCCCGCACCGCGATTGACGGCTGGCTTGTGGCGCACACCGAAGGCGGCGGGGGCTTCAATCTTGGCCTGACGCTGGCGGATTTCTTCGTCGTGGTCGGCGCGGTGCTGGTGATCGGCTCTGTCGCGGTGCTCGGCTATATCGGGCGCTACATGGCGACGAAATGCACCAAAGTGGAGCGCGATCGGCTGTGGCTGGCGCTGATCTTGATTTCGGCTTCGGTTGTATTCTGGACACTGTTTGAACAGGCCGGCACATCGCTCAACCTCTTCGCGCAAGACACAACAGACCTGCGCCTATTTGCCGGGCCGATCAGCCTTGGCCCCCTATGGATCGGCACGCCTGAGGAACTGGCCGCAACCATTTTCCCAGCCGGGCAATCGCCGATCCTCATCGACGCCACCTTTGGCGCCGGCAACGCGCAGAGCTTTAATTCCGGCTTCATCCTGTTCTTCGCGCCGGTGTTTGCCGCAATGTGGGCGTTTTTGGAAAGCCGCAAACTTGATCCCAATGATCCGATGAAGTTCGCGCTGGCCCTGGTGCAGGTGGGCGCCGGGTTCCTGGTGCTGGTTTGGGGCGCCAGTTTCGCCGGGCCTGAGGTTCGGGTGCCGCTGATGTTCCTGGTGCTGGCCTATCTGCTGCACACCACTGGCGAGCTCTTCTTGTCGCCGGTTGGCCTGTCGATGGTGACGAAGCTGTCGCCCGCCGCCGTCGGCTCAACCATGATGGCGATCTGGTTCCTGTCTTCGGCGTGGGCGCAATGGATCGGGGCGGTAGTCGCCGCGATGACCGCCACCGAGACCATCGGGGGGGCGGTGGCCGATAACCCTGCTTCGCGCAAGATTGCCCTAGAGGCGTATCTAGGGGTGTTCAACGCGATCGGTTGGGTGGCGATCGGGATTGGCGTGGGGCTGGGACTTCTCAGCTTCTGGCTGAACCGGCTCGCGCATCGCGAGTATTGAACAGCGTTCAGCGTGCAAAACCACCCAATCCGTGACCGAACTGTAAAATTAACCTGCAAAAGACCTGAAGGACGCCGCAATCCACGCCTATCTCTTGCATTGAACTCATGCCCCGGGGGATGCTTCTTTTCGGGCTGGGTTTGGAGGCGCAAGAGAAAGACATGACCCGTCGTGGCAGAACACCGAAAAACGCCACCGTCAAAACTCCTGTCGCCCCGCCTGCGCCCGCCATGGAGCTGCTGCTAGGCTGGAAGGGAGATGACGGGGACCGTCATCCCGTCGGCTTCGCGACCGCCCAAGCGCCCAAGGGCCGCAAGGAGGAGCCGCACGAAAGCTCGATCCTTTACCACGAGGATCGCCATCTGCTGACGATCGCCCCCACGGGCGCCGGCAAGGGCCGCGGCGTGATCATTCCCAATCTGTTGCGCTTTGAGGGCTCGGTGATTGTCATCGATCCGAAGGGTGAAACTTGGCATGTCACCGCCCGGCGGCGGAAGGAAATGGGTCAGCAGGTTTTGTTGCTTGACCCGTTCCAGGCCGTTGGCAAGCGCACCGACAGCCTGAATCCGTTCGATCTGTTCGATCGGCCAGGCGCACTTTTAGACGCAGATGCGGAAATGCTGGCCTCGCTGCTGGCCGGTGACGCCGGCTTCCACAAGGAGCCATTCTGGGACAATTGGGGCCGCTCTTTGATGAGCGGCGTGATCGCCGCCGTCGCAGAAACCGCCCCCGCCGCGCAGCGCCACTTCGGCAAGGTGCGCGAACTGCTGATGAGCGACGACGCGGTGTACAATCTGGCCACCCTGTTGGAGAGCCACGAGAACATTAACCGCCTGTCGAAGCAGAACATTTCCAGCTTCCTGCCGATCACGGAGCAAACCCGATCCGGCATCCTGTCGACAGCGCAAAGCTATTTGAAGGTGGTCAATTCGGATTCGGCGCTGCGTTCGCTGACCCGCTCGACGATTGATCTCGATGCGGTGCGCGAAGGTGCACCGATGACGATCTATATCGTGATCCCGCCGGACAAACTGGAAAGCCACGGCGCGCTGCTGCGGCTGTGGGTTGGCGCGCTGATGCTGACAGTGATGGGCCGCCGGCGCCGACCCAAGCGCTCGACGCTGTTCCTGTTGGACGAATGCGCCCAGCTTGGAGAGTTCGGACCGCTGCGCCAATCCATGACGCTGCTGCGCGGCTATGGCCTGCAGGTGTGGCCGTTCTTCCAGGATTTATCGCAGCTGCAGAGGCTGTATCCGAAAGACTGGCGCACGATCTTCAACAATGCCGGCGTGTTTCAGCTGTTCGGTGTGGCCAATCATCTGATGGCGAAAGAATCGAGTGAATTGATTGGCGACATCGACGCTGACACCCTCCGCGCCATGCAGGCGGATAAGCAGGTGGTGGCGATCAGCGGCCGCAAGGCGCTGAACTGCCGGCTTCCGGATTACCTGGAAGACGCGCCGTTCAATGGCCTATGGGACGCCAATCCAATGTTCGACCCGCACGACGATCCGCCCGCCCCCCCGGCCCCGAAAGGCCGTCGCCGCGGAACACCGCCCGCACGGTAGGGATGCATCGCTCGATGTCACCGCGGTTCAGGCTGGGATTGTCAGGCGGCGATCATCAGGCAGTGGTGACGCAGCACGGCCGGTCCAGGCGATAGAGCTTGGCGTTGCCGGTCCATTCGCGCTATCGACCTGAGCCATGGCCGATGATGTTCGCAAGCTCGCCACGATCCTGTCGGTGGACATCGCCGGCTATTCACGCGCGATGGCGAAGGACGACGCAGCCGCCGCCGCAGCTGTTTCGGCCCTGCGCGAACGGGCGGGCGTGATTGCTGCGGCCTTGGGCGGGCGCATCTTTTCCACCGCCGGCGATGGCATGATGCTTGAATTCCCGTCCGCCACCGCCGGCCTGAAGGCGGCGCAGAGCCTGCTGGACGCCGCCAATCTTCCCGAATCGCTATTGCCGACCATCCGTATCGGCGTGCATCTGGGCGAAGTGATCGTCACCGATAATGGCGATCTGCTCGGCCACGGCGTCAATGTGGCTGCACGCATTCAGGCCTTGGCCGAACCGGGCGCGGCATTGGCTTCGGAGGCGGTGCGGGCACAGGCGCGGGCCGGCTTCGTCGCGGCCTTCGTGCCGCAGGGCCGCGTGCCCCTGGACAAATTGGATGAGACCATTGCCGTGTATGCGTTCGGCGGAAAACCGGCCGCCGCATCGCTCTTCGCCGCCCTGCCCTTTGCCGGCGGCTTCAGCGTCCTGAACACCAAGATCAGCCGCAAGCGGATCATCAAATATGGCTGGGCCGGCGGCCTTGCCGCGATGGTGCTGGTGCTGGGGCTGTTTGCGTTCTGGCCGAAGTCGAAGATCAAGCCCGTCCTGGCGGTGTTGCCTTTCGCGGCCGAAACCGACGCCGCGAGCGCCCGCGCCTTCGCCAATGGCTTCACCACCGAATTGCATGATGTGTTGTCGCAAGGCGGCGGTGATCTCACGCTGATTGGATACGCCACATCATCCGGGCTGGCCGCCGATCCGCAGCGCGTGCGCACACTGCACGAACAGACTGGCGCCACCTATGTGCTCGACGGCGCTATCCTGCGCGCCGACGATGAGATCGAGGCCAGCGTGTCGCTCCTGGATGCGCGCAACGGCGCACAAATCTGGCGAGATCGCTTTACCGATCGTTTCGCCAATCTTTATCCGCTACAGGTGCGCATCGTCAAGCGCATGCGCGAGGTGTTGCGGCTATCAAGCGACGCCGGCGACGCCGAGGCGATCAACCCCGATGCGTTGCGGCTATATATGTCGGCGCTGGGTGCAGACACCGCATTGCCCGGCGCCGCCGGCATGCGCGATCGCATCGAAACGCTGAAGCGCGCGGTCGAAATCCAACCGGATTTTCGCCAGGCGTGGCGCCAACTCACGTTTGCTTACTCCCACTATCGCTATGTCGCGCCCACGCAATCCGAGCGAGAAACCGCGCTCGCCGCAGGCCAGGATTCGGCGCAGCGGTTTCTCGCGTTGAGCCCGGAAGATGCGCGTGCGCATTACTGGGCGGGCGAGTTCGAGGTCAACCCGCAAAAGCGCGCCAAATATCTGCGCGACGCGCTGCGGTTGGGCACGCAGGATCCCGATGTGTTGAGCCAATGGTCTGCGCTGCTGATGGGCGTTGGACGCACGCAGGATGCGTACCGGATGGCCAGCCAAGCGGCCGCCCTTGATCCGTATTCGGACTTTGTCATCAGCCGCAAAATCTGGCGCGCCCTTGCGCTGCCGGATCTGACCGAGGCCGAAGACACCCTGCACGATGCACGCATGCTGGTGCGGGCGCCGGCGGCGCGCTGGTATCATGTTGTGTTGGGCTGGCTGGCGCAGGGCGATGTCGCGCGGGCCAATGCCGCGCTGCCATCGCTGGAGGAGGCCGCCGCCGCCACACCAATGCGCGCCGGCAACGCGACAGACCAGATGGACGCCAGCGGCACAGCTCTGCTGGCCGAACTCGCGCGGGCAGCGGTTGCCGCGCAAAACAGCGCAAAGGCGCGCCGCCGCGCCCTGGTTCTGGTGGACATGATCTTTGCCGAAAATGCGCGCTGGCCGGTGGATACCTGGTTTGCCGCTTTGGCATTTGTTTCCGTGGTCGACAGCGCCGATCGCGCGTTTGATCTGTGGCAAGCGCGGCTGCGCGCCGATCCGCCGCTTGCGGTGTCCGGCGTGACGCCCGACCGTGAAACGGGGGCGGCTTATCTATCCTGGGCGAATGCCTCGCTTTCGCGATTGCATCGCGATCCACGCATTTTCGCGTTCCTCGCGCGCTATCCGATTTTGCGCAACGAGCCGTTCCCCAACGAGGACGGCGCGATGGTATCGATGCTGGGGCTGATGCAAAAACGCCCGCCGGACTTTTGCTCAACGCCGGGCTTTCCCTATGATTGCGCCCAAGCAATCGAAGACGTGATCGCACCCGCTCAGTAAGCGATGGTACGGGCGAAGGCGCGCACATCGTCCACGAACGCAATCGGCTGTTCCATCGCAGCGAAATGACCACCGGCCTGCATCTCAGACCAGTGCACGATATTGTAGGCGCGATCAGCCCAACTGCGCGGCGGCGGCGTATAAATTTTCTCGCCGGGGAAATTCGCAAAGCCCACGGGTTTCTCGACACGCTGTCCGTCAGGCAGCGCCATACCACCTTCTTCAAACAGCGCGCGATAATACCAGACGCTTGTGCCCATCGCATCGTTCAGCAGATAGAGCATCACATTGGTGATCAAGCGCTCACGCGTATAGACACAATACAGATCGCCGTGGGCGCCAAGATCGCTCCATCCGTGAAATTTTTCCAAAATCCATGCCGCCGCACCCACGGGTGAGTCACGCAGCGCCATAGCCAGGGTTTGCGGCTTTGTCGCCTGCTGCATAAAATAAGCGCCCTCCGCCTGCATCATCATTTGCGTGCGCACGAGCCAAGACTTTTCATCGTCGGTATGCGGCGTGGCGGGCGTTGGGCGAAACCCGATCATGTTGAGGTGCGCGCCGACACATCCCGGCTGCTCAAACGCCAACCAACTGGACACCAAGCCGCCCCAATCTCCACCCTGTGCGAGATACGCATCATAGCCAAGCTGGACCATCAGCTTTTGCCAGAGCGCTGCCGTCGCGCGCTGGCCGATCGGGCGTTGAGGCTTGCCGGAAAATCCATAACCCGGCAGCGACGGAATCACGAGATCAAACGCATCGGGGACATTTCCTCCGTATACGGATGGATACGCCAGCGGCCCAATCACCTGTTCAAACTCCACCACACTGCCTGGCCAGCCGTGAGTGATCAGCAAAGGCCGCTTGCCGCCCGCCTCGCCGACAATGTGCAGGAAGTGGATGTCCTGGCCGTCGATGGTGGCGATGAACTGCGGATGCGCGTTGAGAGCGGCTTCCTGCGCCCGCCAATCATAAGTATGGAGCCAATAGGCGCAGAAATCCCGCAGCCATGCCGTGTTGATCCCGCGCAGCCAGGTATCGCCCTCATCGTCGGGTGCTGCTCGCCAGGGATAGGCGGCGATGCGGGCGTACAGCGCGTCCAACTGGGCCTGTGGGACAGCGATGGTGAAGGGGCGCGGTGGGGACATGGGGCGGCCTTGGATAAGACGTTCGACTTGGATCTATTGATATTCAGAATTCACGCAGTGCGCGAACACTGTTTCAAACTTATTTTTCGGGATTTTGGCATGGTTCGCTTGGTTTCAACGGACGCCCAGTGTGAGAAGATCGCGCCGCATTGTCTTGGCAAGCCGGGCGCTTCGGGCCGCAGCGGGAGCGACAATCGTCGGCTCACGGTGTTCAAGCGCTTCGATGACTGGTCCAAAGCAGGCATTCTTGAGAGGATTTTCCATGTGCTGTCGGATGATCCCGACATGGAATATGCCATGATCGACACCACCATCGTTCCGGTCCGTCGCCATGGACACCGCACTCAAGGGGGCTTGAAAATCAGGCGATCGGCAAATCCAAAAGCGGCTGGACGACGAAAATCCTCGCCTTGACTGATGCGCTGGGCAATCTCGTGCGCTTGGTTGTGCTGCCGGGGCTTCGCTTCGACACGATCGGCGTCGCGCCCTTGATCACGGATATAGCTTTCGACGCCCCCTCGGCCGACAAGGCGTTCGACGCCAACTCGATCATCGAAGAGATGAACCAACGCGGCGCAGAAATCGTTATCTCGCAGCGTCCGCAACAGATCGCGCCCCTCGACATCGACGCCGACATCAACATCGACATATGGCGCCACCTCATCGAGACTGTCTTCGCCAAGCGCAAGGAATTTAACGGCATCGCCATGCGTGTCTCCTGTCAGCACCTGTGAGACATTCCTAGTATCCTGAATCTTAGCTGAGTGATACGCTTGATGAGTTTCTTTTGGCGCACTTTCTTCTTTGTCCATACAAAGGGTTTGGCCTTGATGGATGGAGAACCAAATCTCGATCTGATTGAGCCGGGAGGCATGGGTTGGCGTGTCGTGGAATTTGACGTTGGGATGAGGAGCCAACCAAGCCTCGTTCTTCTTATGGGTGTTGCGATTATCGAGCGCCGCATGCCATTGCCGGCCCGGATAGGCTTTCACGAGACGGTCCATGAAAGCGAGGAATTCCAAGCGACGCCTGCGCTTGGCGTGGGCAGCGGCGATCTTTCCGGTCGAGACGTCTAGCGCGGCAAACAGCGTCGTCGTTCCGTGGCGCACATAATCGTGACTTTGACCCGTCAAAGCGCACCCGTTGGGCATTTTCAAATAGCCATGCGCCCGTTCGAGCGGCTGGATCGAAGGCTTTTCATCAACGCACAAAACAACAGCTTTTGCAGGCGGATCGAGATAAAGTTCCACCAAGTCGGCGGCCTTGGTTGCAAAATCGGGATCGGTGCTCTCGCACCAGGATTTGCGTGCTTTCAGATCGATGCGATGGTCGCGCAGAAACCGCCACACAGATTGCACATCGATATCACCGAGCGGCTTGGCCAGGAGCGGTCCGCTCCAGCGCGCAAAGCCTTGCGGCGCTGGCTTGTCCAAAAGCGCGAGAATGCGTTTGCCGGAAGCGGCAATATGGATCGGCTTGCGTCCTTCGTGTTTGCGACCGACGAGCCCGGCAAGGCCCTCGTCGGCCTAGCGATTGCGCCGCAGGCTCGCCGCCCGCGGCATGACGTCGACTTCATCGGCGATCGCCCGCGCCCCCCAACCATCCCCGGCGAGCAATACAATCTGCGCACGCATCAAGTCCTGCTGCGAGGTCGAAGGCGCACGCACCCGTGCTTCAAGGATTTGGCGATCAATACGAGACAGGCGAACAGTGCGGGCTTCAAGCTTCATTCAAAGCGTGAATCACGGGTCAGACGACATTGATAGGGGGCGCTAGCCGTATCGCGAAGGGAGGATTTCTGGTTTATCGCGGCTGCAGGGCGCGAAGATGAACTCGGTGAGGACAAT
Organism: Caulobacterales bacterium; assembly: GCA_044356795.1. GTDB lineage: Bacteria > Pseudomonadota > Alphaproteobacteria > Caulobacterales > Aquidulcibacteraceae > JBIKVO01. The sequence continues at coordinate 5,025 of JBIKVO010000021.1, read as the reverse complement.
GAAATCTGTCCGGAAATTGTATTCGTCGTCAATCGCCTCTGTGGCGCCCGGGCGGTTTTCTTTGGTCATCGTGTTGGCGATGACGATGATTTTCCGAGCGATCGCAAGTCGGGCGCCTTGGCGGGTTTGCCGGACAGGCGCATGGCTTGATACTCGGCTTTCAACCTGCGGTTTGATCGGGCAGCGCTGAGAGCAGCGAGGTAAAACGCTGCCGTGCGGCCCGCGGATCACTTTTCCGCTGCCGTCTCACGCATGGATGGCCTGATCGCCGATGGATTGGTGACGGGCGACGGATCGCGCCTCTTCGCCAACGAAGCACGACTGTTGCTGGCGCTCCTGACCGCAGCGTGTTTTGACGCCTATCGCGTGGTCGCGCCTGGCAAACACGCGGTGGCGATTTAGGGATTGAGTGCGCCTGCGATGACGGTGCGCCAAGGGGCCTGCCTCCCAAACACCAAGACGCCTCCATCGTTTTCGCCAGCGCGCACGCAAAGCAATCCCCATCATTCAAGTCTGCAGGATGACGACCTTTTCCGATTCCATCGTGGCATCTATGATGTTGAGGCCGATGTTCGCCCTTCCACCATCGTAGAAGGGCGGCGGCAATCCTGCCGCGTTACGCCAATCCCGGATCGGCCGCTCTGCAGGCATCCAGCAGGCCCTGCACCGCCGCGACAGACTTCGCCATCATCGCGGTTTCAGCCTCACTCAGAGGCGCCTCGATAATGCGCTCCACCCCGCCGGCGCCAATCACCGTCATCACGCCGACATAAATGTTATGGACGCCGTATTGCCCCGTGCAGTGCGCGGCACATGCCAGCACGCGCTTTTGGTCCTTCAGATAAGACCGTGCCATCGCCAGCGCGCTTTCCGCCGGCGCGTAGAAGGCCGACCCCGTCTTCAGCAGGTTCACGATTTCGCCGCCGCCTTTGCGCGTGCGCTCCACCATCGCGTCGAGTTCAGCCTGCGTGCACCAGCCCATCTTCACCAGCGTGGGCAGAGAAATGCCGCCCACTGTCGAGTTGGAAATCAGCGGCACCATGTCGTCGCCGTGGCCGCCCAGCGTGTATGCCTGCACATCCTCCGCCGCGACATTGAACTTCTCCGCCAGGAACCAACGGAAGCGCGCGCTGTCCAGCACGCCGGCCATGCCCACCACCTTATTAGCCGGCAGCCCCGAATACTTCTGCATCGCCCACACCATCGCATCGAGCGGGTTCGTCACCACGATGACAAACGCATTCGGCGCATAGGTTTTGATGCCTTCGGCCACTTGCTTCATCACGCCAAGATTGATGCCGATCAGATCGTCGCGACTCATGCCCGGCTTGCGCGGCACACCCGCCGTGACGATGCACACATCCGCGCCCGCGATCGCCTCATAGCTGTTGGCGCCGCTGATTTTGATGTCTTTGCCAAAGACCGGGCTTGCTTCGTCGATATCCAGCGCCTTGCCCTGCGGCACGCCTTCAGCGATGTCGAACAGCACAACATCGCCCAACTCTTCACGCGCCGCGATATGGGCCAGCGTGCCGCCGATCATGCCAGCGCCAATGAGGGCGATTTTCTTGCGAGCCATGGGTGTCTTCTCCTGCACACGGGTTGCGACGGCGGCGGCAGCGACCGTAAGGCGATCCATGCTGGGGGCGGCGGCGGCAAACGCATGGAGGGGGGCGGACATGACCGCATCGCCGCCTTTACGCTTGTCTTTGCCCGAACCCTCGCCTGAACCCCTGCCCGTCAGCCATCCCAGCACGGCCTGCCTCCGCCATAGGTTGGCCGCGGGCATAGCCGCTCTGCCCCGAGAGAGCAATGCGCCGGAGGGCAAAGACCAAGGCCTGTGATGCGGCGGGCCCCTATTGGCGCAGCGCGGCCTCGATCGCAGCGACCAGTTGCGGCCCATCCGGCGCCACGCGCGAGGGGAATGCCGCAATCGCGCGGCCATCTTTACCGATCAGAATTTTATGGAAATTCCAGCTCGGCCTCGCCGCCTCCCCTAACTGGCGCTGCGCCCACGCAAAGAAGGGATGCGCCCGCACCCCGACCACAGTCGTCCTGGCCGCGAGCGGGAAATCGACGCCGTAATTCAACCTGCAGAAGGACTGAATTTGCGCGTTCGAGCCCGGCTCCTGCCCGCCAAAATCATTCGACGGCACCCCGACAATCGTTAACCCACGAGGGCGCAACCGCGTCCACAGCGCCTGGAGCCCCTCATATTGACCGGTGAAGCCACATTGCGACGCCGTATTGACGACCAACAACACGCGGCCGCGAAACTGCGCCAAAGGCAAAGAGCCGCCATCGATGGATTCAAAGCTGAACCCATGCGCCAGTTGCGGTGCGGGTCGCGTTGCGGACGCAAAGGCGAAGGGCGCGGCGATGATCGCTGCGGCGGCGGAGCCAAGAAGAGCGCGACGGTTTTTCATATCACGCGATATAGGGCCATGGCGGCGTTTTCCAGGGGCCGCCGACGCCTTTTCCCTTAAGCAATCCCAAACCGACCAAACACGGTCGGCTTGAAATAAGTTGCCTTATATTCAAAGGCTTGTGCGCTTGTTCTGAGCGGCCGACCGAGATCCGCCCCGGAATCCCCCTCCCTCGGCCCTGCGGGCCATGGCCCCCGAAGGCGAGGGGCAGAGAGGCCAGCGATTTTCTGTGTCCGATTTCATTGTTTCTCAGCGCGCTTTCAGGCCGAGCCCTTCTCGGACGTGATCCGGGGCGGTCAGGGGACAACCAAAAGCAAAACCGCGATCTATCCGACCGAGGTCGCCGCGCCCGCATACTGCTCGCCATGCATGGTCTGCTTCCCATTTTGCCGCAGTTGGCGCGCGTCTTCATGGCGCTTTGGCGGTATCGTCGCTTCGGGAGCCTTGCGGGTCTGAAAAAACTCGAACGCGATCTGTTTCGCATGCGTGTTGCGCTCTACCGCGTCAACGCCGCCCCAAACCTGCAACAGATGTCTGTGATATAATATCGCGGCACGCTATGCATGATTGTGGCGGTCGGCATGCACCCGAATCAGATCGCAGCGCTGCGACCTGGCCAAAAGCGTTACAGAACGTGGCTTTATGGCCAACGCAAGATGCGGTTTCGTGCGCGACAAGCGCGCACTCACCGATCATGTGCGCCGCGGAAAACCTGCAAACCGGCCATCGGTTGCATGGATAGCGATGGATTCAATCATCGCGCATATTGTCTGTACACAGATTATCTGCACAGAGATAACCCGTTTCCGCGCCGGCTTGATTTCATGTGGCGCTTTTCCTCAAACCCTCTGAATTTCCGCCCGCTGGCGCCCCAAGCCCGGCGACACTTATGCTGTGCGCTTTGCTTTTTGGTTTCTTCTCGGCGCCCAACCGGTTCCCACTCGGCCCAAAAGCGCTGATGCACCGCCTGAATCTCCGCGCAGCCATATGCGCCGCCGTCATCACGTCAGTGCTTCCCGTTGGGTGTTGCGGGTGGCGTTGGCGATGATGAGGCGTTTGCGTGCAACGGCTGCGCATGCGAGGCCGCCTGGCTTTGCCGGCGACGAGCAGGCGTCGGTAGAAATCCTGCGATCGCGGGTGGCTGCGGGCGCCGGCGAAGGCGGCCATGAAGAGCAAGGGGCGGCTGCCTGTGCGGCCTGGCCGCATGCGGCGATAGCCTTGGCCGCTGTCGCGCAGATCGGGCGCAAGGCCGGCGATGCTGGCGATCGCCTTGTGGGAAAAGCGTCCAAGCTCAGGCGCCAGCGCGAACACGCCGCGGGCGGTGATCTGGCCGATTCCGGAAATGGCGATAAGGGCCTGCTCTTCGGCGCGGCGTCCAGTGAGCGTATCGGCGAAGGCGAGGCATTGGATCGAGACGTCCAAACACACCGACATTCGAAACAATCAAAACAGCTTTGAACGCAACGCGCGACCCAATCGCATTCCATCCGCCAATTGCATCACGCACCAACGCTTGGCCGCCCTGGCGAGCATCGCCACACGCCGTTGATGCCTCAAGGCGAGAGCTTCACGCATAACAACAGCCCATCACCCACACCCGCCATCACCGCATGCACACGCGGATCAGACTTGGCATTGCGGGCGACAGCGCGGAGCGCCTCGGTATCGACATCGGTGATGCCGGGATCGGCCACCGCACCGGACCAAAGAACATTATCAAACAGCACAAGCCCGCCTGGCCGCAGCAACGAAAGGCAAAGCTCATAATAAACCCCATAACCCGTCTTGTCAGCGTCGACAAAGGCGAGATCAACGCTGCCGGCCTCGCCAGCGTCAAGCATGGCCTGCAGGCTGTCGGCCGCCGGCCCGATCACCAAATCAATGCTCTCCGCGACGCCGGCCGCGCGCCAATATTCCTGCGCCTTTGCACCCCATGCCTGCGAGATGTCGCATGCAGTGATCCGCGCGCGCGCGCCGTGCAATTCACGCATCGTGAGGGCGACCGCCAGGGTCGAATAGCCCGTGAACACGCCCACTTCCACCGCCCGCCGGGCCTGAACAAGGCGCGCCAAGAGCTGCATCAGTGCGCCCTGTTCTGGGCTGATCTGCATGCGCGAAACACCACCCAATGCGGCGGTTTCGGCGCGGCACTGGGCAAGAACCGGGTGCTCCTCCGGATTGGCGAGGGCGAGATAAGCGATGAGGTCGGGCGTGAGGCCAAGGGAGCGAGACATGCGCCAACTTAGCGCATTGCGCGGGGCCCGCGCCAGGGCTGAGCATCAAAATCCACTCCCATGTGCGCAACGGGCGCAAGCCATGCCCCGCTTATTCGATCAAAGCCATGCGAAACTCCACATCGCGGCGGGGCTGCCCGAGATAGGCTTCGCTGCGCATCTCCATCAGGCGCGACACCGTGCGCTCGAATTCAAAGGCCATATCGCCTTGGGAATAAAGTTCTTGCGGCTCCGCCTCGGCCGAGCAGACAAGCTTTGTCTTCGCCTCATACAATGCATCGATCAGCAATCGAAACCGCGCCGCTTCTTCACGCATCGCCGACGGTAGTTTGGGAATATCGTCCAAGAGAAGGGTATGAAAATGT
>JBIKVO010000295.1:0-4368 GCA_044356795.1 Caulobacterales bacterium | reverse complement strand
CGCAAAGCGAAATCGGCGGACTGATGACCGCCCGGCCGCAAGCGGCCGGGTGGGCCGGCCATGATGAGCGGACGTTTGAGTGGTTCAGGCGTCGTCTTGCGCCGTCGCCGTCATGCCGGACATATGGGCCGGGACGGCGGCGGCGTCCCTCCGGTTTACGGCCGTGACCGCGCCCAAGCGCGACTCCGCCCGCCGCCAGGTAGGCCCTGCGCTGGAGGCGATGAACATCTTCCTCCGCTGGCTCATCCCCACCGTCGAAAAATTCCCCCGCAGCCAGAAGTTCTTGCTGGGCGATCGCATCCAGGCCGGCGCGCTCGACGTGCTGGAACGCTTGATCGAGGCGACCTATGAGCGTGACCGTGGCGGTGCCCTGCGCGCCGCAAATCTCGGCATCGAAAAGCTGCGCCATCTAATCCGCCTTGCCTTCGATCTCAAACACCTGGACGAGCGCCGCTACGAACACGCCGCCCGCGCCCTCGATGCGATCGGGCGCCAAATCGGGGCATGGACGAAGGCGCACCGTGGGCAAGAGGTTTCAGGCGAAGGGGCGGCGTGATATGCTTTTACCCATGGAGACCTTGGCCAAACCGCTGACCCGCGACGACGTGCTTGCCCGCCTGCGCGCCGCGCTGCCGGACCTGCGCGCCCGCTATGGCGTGACGCGGCTGGGGCTTTTCGGCTCGGTCGCACGCAATGAAGCGGGCCCGGACAGCGATGTGGATCTGATCGCGGAGTTCATCCCCAACGCCGGTTTGGGTTTCCGTTTCTTCGACCTGGAAAAAGAGCTTTCCGAGATGGTTGGGCGGCCAGCCGAAATCGCCAGCCTCGACAATATGAACCGCTATGTCCGGACGAGCGTGGAGCGTGATCTGATCTATGTCGGGGAATAATCCGTGCGCGGACTTAAGTGAAATCGCTGACGCGATAGAGCGCATTGCGGATCGGACGTCTGGGTTGGATCGCGCCGCCTTTCTCGCCAACGATGTTTTGCGCGATGCCGTGGCGATGCAATTGCTCGTTTTGGGCGAAGCGGCGCGCCGCTTGCCGGAAACCGTCCGCGTGTCCGCACCGGATGTTCCATGGGCGCAGATCATCGCAACCCGTAACCGGATCGCCCATGGCTATAGTGGGCTGAACTGGATCATCGTCTGGGACATCGCCACGCTGGAATTGCCCAAACTCGCGCCGCACTTTGATGCTTTGCTTGCGAAATGGAGTGCGCCCTAAAGCGCCAGACGAGTCCAGCCGCCTCAAATGCCGCGCCGCCATGACGCCCTTTTCCCGCAGATTGCCAATTTCCGCGCCCTGCGCCGCGCGGCGCTGAAGGCCATCAAAGGCAAGCGCGCTTTGCCCGGCGCAGCCGCGTTTATGGCGGATGTGGAAGGCGAGTGCCTGCGCCTGGAGCGCGAATTGCTGAGCGCGGTCTATCGCCCCGGCGCCTATGTGAAGATCGAGCTGTTCGACCCAAAGCACCGCATCGTCTCTGCGGCGCCCTTCCGTGACCGGGTAGTTCACCATGCCGTCTGCGCGGTTGCGGCGCCGATCTTCGAGGCAGGCTTTATTGCCAACAGTTTCGCCAATCGGGTGGGCAAGGGCTCGCACCGGGCAGTGGAAACCTATGAGCGCTATCGTGAGCGGCATGGCTTTGTTCTGCGCTGCGACATCTACCGCTACTTCCCCGCAATCGACCACGCGATCCTGAAACGCGACTTTCGCCGGCGCATCGCCTGCGCACGCACGCTGGTGCTGCTCGATCGGATGGTGGACGGCTCCAATGCCCAAGAGCCTGTCGACCTGCACTTCCCCGGTGATGACCTCTTCGCCCCGTATGAACGCCGCCGCGGCCTGCCGATCGGCAATCTCACCAGCCAGTTTTTCGCCAACCTGTATCTCGACCCGCTCGACCATTTCTGCACCGAAGCCTTGCGCGCGCCTTTTGTGCGCTACGTTGATGACTTCGCGCTCTTTGCCGACGACGCCGATGTTTTGGCCGCTTGCCGCCGCCGGATTGACCGGTTTCTTGAGGGGCGCCGCCTGCGCCTGCATCCCCGCAAGACCTGGATCGCCCCGACAGCCGAGCCGACAGAATTTCTCGGCTATGGGCTTGCTCCACGCCGGCGCCGGCGCCTGCCGGACGACAACGTCGCCCGCTTTCGTGGCCGCTTGCGGGCGTTGAAAGACAAGGTCCGCGCCGACGCCCTGGACGAGGCCGACGCCATCGCCCGCATCCAATCCTGGGAAGCCCACGCCGCCTTCGCCCAGACGCGGAAACTGCGGAACGCGGTGCTCGGGCTGAAGGGGGCGGATGGGAAAAGGAAGCCGTGGTGAAAGGCACCTTTTTTTAACCGCCGCCGGACGCGGACCTGGCGGCATGGGACTGACGCTGAAACGGCTAGCCGATTGGAACAATCGTTTCACCGGACTCAAGTCGGGCGAGCGCCAGCGGAAACGCGACGTCAAACGCCGCAAGCAGAGCGCGATTGGTTGTGTTGCCAAGCCGGACAAACAGGATCGCCTGGGTCTCAGGCGCGAAGTCGAAGAAGTCCCAATCCTTGGTGATGATGACCGCGCCGACCTGCGCGGCAAGGTCAAGGATCGCGCGATCTGATGCGCGTGCGTCCAACAGGTCGGCGACGTGGTTCGCATCATGGCCCTTGGCGCGCAGCCATGTAGCCAGCGCTGGGGGTAATTGCGCATCCACGACAAACCGCATGACTTATTCGGCGGCGAAGGCGACGGGCTGGGCGGTGGTCTTGGCCGCGTAAGCCAGTGCGGCTGGAATGTCTTCCGCTTCCAGGTATGGGTAACTTTCCAGGATCTCAGCGGTCGTGGCGCCGGTGGCCAACATGGCGAGAATGTCCGTCACCCGAATGCGTAGGCCGCGGATGGTCGGCTTGCCAAAGCACACCGTGGGATCAATCGTAATGCGGGGGAAGATTTCGGTCGCCATGACGAGACCATAGCAGGGACCACGCCCGGCGGCCAAGGCGCCGATGGCCAGGGTGACGGTGGCGAGGCGGCTTGCTATGGCTAACACTCTGTGGAGTGGGAGATGGCTGATACTGCAACGTCCAGTCCGATAGGCGAAACTCAGACCCGGGTGGAAGAGATCGCCCGCGCCTTGCTGGCTGCATTGGCGGCGGCAAATGACATGGCGGTTCATTCCAAGGACAGCCTGGACGCAGCCGCGCGCCAAACACTCGAACTGCGCAACTTTGACGCCTCCGACATGCTCGATGGCCTTGACGGTGTTTACGCGCTCTTGCGGACGCCTGAATGTGATGACGAGCAAGACCCATCGAAGGGATTTACGGTTGCCGCGCTGCAGGCAAGCCGATTGCGCGACGCGCTGCGAGATTTGCGCGCCACGGCACGGCAGTCGGGATTTGAGGGCGGCGATCCCGCGCCGATCGAGCCGCATGAAGAGCGGGTGCCGAACGCAGTGGCCGGACCGGTGTTGCAGCCGGAAATCGCCGCCATGAAAGAAAGGTTGGCTGCGCTGGAAGAGGCCGTGAAGAATGCGCCGCCGCTACCGGGCCAACCCAAGATTGCCAGCGGCAACACGCTGCAAGTTGGCCTTGTTAACTTCGGCGACATTTCGTTGAAAATCGATCTCGCCGAAGCCTTGGTGAAGGCTGCGACAGTGGCAGTGAATGCCGTGCGACGCGTGTTAAAGAGTGCGGCCAAGAAAGCGGACCGCGTGGGCGAAGAGGCCGAAAAAATCGGCGCCAAATCGGTTGCCGCACGGGCGAAGGAATTGTCAACAACAGCGCAATCCGGCGCGGCAAAAGCAAACAAGCTGTCCAAGAAACCGGAAGCCGAACCGCCCACGCCCCCACCCCCGCCAAGCGACACGCCCAAGGCTTATTCGCCGGAAATGCAATCTGCCTTCGAGGCTGTCCTAAAGGGGCAACCGCCCTGGGCGCGGACATTTGTTCTGGATGTGCCTAGCGTGAAGAAGTGGCCCGAAGTGCAGATGATCGCAATCCCGCCGGGGCGGTTCATGATGGGCGGCCCGCCAACCGAAGAGCGATGGCACGGCTATGACGGGCGCGAGGAGCCGCAAACGCCGGTGCAGATCGACTATGCCTTCGCGCTTGGACAGCACGCCGTCACGTTGGATGCGTTCAAGGCGTTTGTCGCCGAAACCAATCACGATACAGGAAAGAGCGCTGTCGTTTGGAACGGCAAGGAATGGAAAGACACGCCGGGCAAAGGCTGGCGCGATCCGGGCTTTGCCCAGGCAGGCAATAACCCGGTCTGCTGCGTGAACTGGAACGACGCCAAAGCGTTTACAGCATGGCTCAACAAGAAACTTGGACTGACCGGACGGCCCGATGCTTACCGCCTGCCGTCCGAAGCCGAGTG